>JAEWXO010000086.1 GCA_023458875.1 Bacillota bacterium
GGTATACAGGAGCAGAGCATAGAGCTCGATTATATACTACCGGATTATTATCCGGATATATTCAGGCTTGTAAAATGCGAAACCATTCCTCATATAGTGTCATACAATCTTACCGATGACATGGTAAGCTACGAGTTGTGCGCAGATATCAATATTCTATACTGCAGTGAGGGAAGCAGTCAGCTGAATGTGATAAAGCAGAAGTTCACTTATTCGAAAACACTTGAGTTAAGAAAAGGCGGAACAAATACGGAAATATTACTGAAGCCTAAGGTGGATTATGTAAACTGCAGAGTTGTAAATCAGAGAAGACTTGATATAAGAGGGGGAGTTACCACAAAAATAAGAGCAATAAACGAAAGGTCACAGGAGATGATATGCGATGCATACGGACTTAATGTTCAGATGAAAAAGTGTCCTGTTGAGTACGCACTCGGTAAGCTCTCGGCAAATAAAATGGTGAATATTACGGAGGAAACTGAGCTTGGCACTTCAAAACCACCCGTTATTGCAATTGTAAGATCATATGCAGTTATCAGAGACGGTGATAAAAAAATAATTGCAAACAAGCTTGTTGCTAAGGGAAGTGCGGAAATAAGTGTCCTTTATTCATGTGAAATTTCGGGACATCCGTCAATGGAGACGATGAAATTTACAGTACCATACAGTCAGATCCTTGATATCAACGGACTTGATGAAACATACAGATGTTATGTAAATGCAGATGCAGTAACATGTGATGTTGTGCCTATGGCTGATAAAGACGGAAATATGACAAAGCTGCAATGTGAGTTGGCAATATGGATTTCATGCTCAGCAGTAAAGACTGCCCATGCTGAATTAATCACTGATATTTATTCAACGAGGCATCCATGTGAATTTTCATTATCAAAGGTGCGGATAAGTCAGCCGCCTGTTCCTGTAAATGAACATGTACATGCAAAATGTTCAGTAGAAAGCAATGCATCAAAGGTATATGATGTCTGGTGCAATCCCGGAAATGCAGCAATAAGGATAGATGAGGACCAGAAGGAAGTATATATAAACGGAATGATACAGTATGCGGTAATGATGCAGAGCGAAGAAGGAATACCGGTTTTTGTGGAAAAGGACGGAGCCTTTGAACATAAGATAGGGCTTGAGCCGATAGAGAAAGGCAGCAGCTTTGAGGCTGACATTAAAATAGAAGGCTGTACATATAATCTTTCGTCAAACGGTTCGATTATTATTGATGCTGATATTTTAATATGCGGAAAGCTTTACAAATCATCTGAAATAGAAGCAGTTACAGCTGTTGATATAAATGCTGATGAAATAAAGCCTAAGGAAGGGGATTATGCAATAAAATTATATTTTGGTACAGAGGGCGAAAGCGTTTGGAATATAGCAAGAAAATACAGTACCTCTGTAAAAGCTGTGATGGAGGAGAACGACCTGTACGATGAAAAACTAACCGGAAACAGCATGCTTCTGATACCAATAGTAAATTAATGGAGGTACATATTGATGAAGGATATTTATAATGACATAGCAAAAAGGACAGACGGGGATATATACATAGGTGTTGTCGGACCGGTCAGAACCGGAAAATCGACATTTATTAAAAAATTTATGGAGACACTTGTTATACCAAACATAAGCAGCGATTATAAAAAAGAACGTGCAATAGACGAACTTCCTCAGTCATCAGCAGGAAAAACAATAATGACTACGGAACCAAAATTTATTCCTGAAGAGGCTGTTGAAGTTGAAATAGGCGAAAATGCACGTTTTAATGTAAGAATGATTGACTGTGTCGGTTATATAGTTCCAAGCTCTTTGGGATACATCGAAAATGAAATGCCGAGAATGGTAATGACTCCGTGGTTTGAAGAAGAGGTTCCGTTTAATATGGCAGCAGAGATAGGAACGCAGAAGGTCATTGAGGAGCATTCGACAATAGGTCTTGTTGTAACGACAGACGGAAGTATTTCTGATATACCCCGTGATGAATACCGTGAGGCAGAGGAACGCGTAATAAAGGAGCTTCGTCAGATAGACAAACCATTTGTAATGCTTATGAACTGCGTTGAACCTGAAAACAGTAGTGTAAAGGAGCTTTGCGCTGAACTGAGTCAGAAATACAATGCCGCTGTAATACCTGTAAACTGCCTTGAGCTTGATGAGGTAACGATACGTGAAATAATAAAGGAGATTTTATTTGCGTTTCCGGTAAAAGAAATAAATATACAGATGGCAAAATGGATTACAGGTCTTGAAAAGGGAAATTGGTTAAAAAGCAAGGTGTTTTCAGCTATAAGAAATGCATCTGAGGATATCAGAAGTGTAAGGGATGCCGGAAACATGCCTGGACAAATAAACGAGTGCGAAGAAATAACAAATACAGTTGTAAATGATATAGATCTCGGAAGGGGAAGCGTGACACTGAGTGTTACACTTAAGGATGATCTGTTTTATAAAATACTCGGAGAGACAACCGGTATTAATATTACAAATGAAAGCGATCTGTTACCTATACTGATTGAGTTAAATGCCATTAAGAAAAAGTTCAGCAAGATAGATGCTGCACTTCAGGAGGTCGATGCATCCGGATATGGAATTGTAATGCCTGATATAGATGAATTATCTCTGGAAGAACCTCAGATAATAAAACAGGGCGGAAAATACGGAGTTAAACTAAAGGCATCAGCTTCCTCTATCCATCTTATGAAAGCAAATATAAATACTACCGTAAGCCCTATAGTGGGCTCTGAGAAACAGGGAGAGGAGCTGATAATGTATCTGATGCAGGAGTTTGAAGAAAATCCTACTAAAATATGGCAGTCAAATATTTTTGGAAAATCTCTGCATGAACTGGTGAATGAGGGGCTTCACAGCAAACTTATGAAAATGCCTATGGAGGCAAGAATGAAGCTTCAGGAAACACTTGAAAGAGTGATTAACGAAGGCTGCAGCGGTCTTATCTGCTTCATACTATAAAAAATCTCCGTTCAGAATAAAGGTAATTGAAAACCTATATCTGAACGGAGATTTTTATTTACTGTACACCATGAATAACACGTTCTTCTACTTCACAACGTTTCGCATTATTGAATCTGCTAAGATCACCTACAAGATATCCTGTAATTCGTCTGATACGCTGAAACGGAACATCAGCAAAGCTGTAGCTGAGATTAACATATTCACCGTCCAGCTCAATCTGCATAGCTTTGATTACTCTGTTAGGATATTTGTCAACAGCATAATTAAGATAAGCGTTTATTTCAGACTGAGAAAGAGAACCGTTAATTACCTTTACATCTGTCATTTTATTTTACACCTCCATATATATTGTATCTGTTTATATATTATATCACAATATGATGTATATTGCAACAGTGTATTAAACTAAAAAAAAATAATTTTTTTAGTTAAGGATTGGCATGATATAAAATCAGTGCTTACGTTATTTCGACTTTTTTTTCACTTTATCTATGATAAAATGATACAGTAATAATTTAACATACAGACTGGAGTGAAAAAATGATTAAGTTTTTATATGACGGCAACAAAATAACAGCAGGCCTTTATGGTGAGATAGATCATCATAATGCTTCAATAATGCGTGAAAAACTCGATCTTTCAATAAAAGAAAATATTCCGGAGGAGCTTATACTTGATTTTGAAAATATCACATTTATGGATAGCTCCGGTGTAGGACTTATCATGGGAAGATACAAGCTTATGAATGAATTGGACGGAAAGATAATCATTAAAAATACATCGCCCCAGATTAAAAAAATAATGAAGCTTTCCGGTATCGACAGACTTGCAGAAATATTATAATAATCGGGAGAAATAAAAATGAATATTCTTAATGAAATGAAACTTAGCTTTCCCGCTGTTTCAAAAAACGAAAGCTTTGCAAGAGCAGCAGTATCATCATTTATCGGGCAGCTTGATCCAAGAGTAGACGAGCTTGCAGATATAAGGACTGCTGTATCAGAAGCAGTTACTAACTCAATAGTACATGCATACCGTAAAAAAACAGGCATGGTTTTTATTACTGTAAAAATACTTGAAAACAAAATTGTTTACATACAGATAAAGGACAGGGGGTGCGGTATAGAAGATGTAAGCAAGGCAATGGAGCCGCTGTATACAACAGCAGAAAATGAAGAACGTGCAGGTCTGGGTTTTGCTGTTATGGAAAGCTTCATGGACAAGCTCTCTGTAAAGAGCAGAGTAGGTTACGGAACAAGTGTTTTTATGAAAAAAAAGCTGTCATCAGACGGAGCAGAGGGATGATGATTTATGGTTGAGACTGAACTGTCTGTGGAAAATAACCTGGGACTGGTACATCTGTGTGCTAACAGGTTCAGAGGAAAAGGAATAGAATATGAGGAGCTTTATTCAGCGGGGTGTGTAGGATTGGTAAAGGCATCAAAAGCTTTTGATGAAAGCCGTGGGGTAAAGTTCTCAACGTATGCCGTTCCTGTAATCCTGGGAGAAATAAAAAGGCTGTTTCGTGACGGAGGAACAATAAAAATAAGCAGAAGTATAAAAGAACTGTCACTGCGGATAATGAGAGAAAGAGAACGGACAATGAAATCAAAAGGACGTGAGCCTCTTGTTTCTGAGCTTGCCGATTCACTCGGGGTTGATAAGATGCAGATTATTGAAGCATTGTCATCAAGTCAGCCGCTTCTTTCCCTCACAGATGCTTCTGAGGACGGAGACGGCCAGATTGATATACGTGTCGAAGCACCTGATGAAGAAATAGGCGATCTGCTGTCGCTAAGACAGATAATGACCGGACTCAGTGAAAATGACAAGATGCTGATATATTTCAGGTATTATAAAAATTTTACTCAGCAGCAGACAGCTGAAGTGCTCAATATGACGCAGGTACAGGTTTCAAGGAAAGAAAAAAAGCTTTTGCTTTATATGCGTGAAAAATTATTGGAGTGAAAATACTTGACTTTTGCTCAAAAAGATGTTATTATAATTAGTGATTGCGGGCGAAACCGAGGTTTCGCCCTTGTTTTTTATTAGGAAGGAAATTTTATGAAATTTAACGAACTACAATTAACTGATGAAGTCTTAAGGTCTGTCGAAGAGATGGGCTTTGTCGAATTAACAGAAATACAAGCGAAAAGTATTCCGTTAATTCAGAGTGGTGCTGATATTATCGGCAAATCAAATACAGGTACCGGAAAAACAGCTGCATTTGGTATACCGGCAATTGAAAGTCTGTCACATGAGAGAAACGGAGTTGAAGTATTAATACTTTGTCCTACAAGAGAGCTTGCAATGCAGGCGTGTGAGGAAATAAAAAAGTTTTCAAAATATATGAACTGGGTAAAACCTTGTGCTGTATACGGCGGTGCAAGCATGGAAAAACAGATCATGGATCTGAAAAAAGGAGCAAATATCGTCGTTGGTACACCGGGACGAGTAATGGATCATATGAGAAGGCGCACACTGAAGCTTCAGAACCTTAAAATGATTATACTTGACGAAGCTGACGAAATGCTTAACATGGGATTCAGAGAGGATATTGAGAGTATACTTCAGGACGTACCTGAAGAAAGACAGACTATTTTATTTTCAGCAACAATGCCTCCTGCTATTCTTGCTATTACAAACCAGTATCAGAAAGAGCCTCAGCTTATAAAAATTGATGAAAAATACAGAACAGTAGATACAATAGAACAGTATTATTTTGAAGTTCCGTCCGGAATGAAGTGCGAAGCAATACAATACCTTCTCCTTGCATATGAGCCAAAGGCATCAATGATATTCTGTAACACTAAAAAAATGGTTGACGAACTGACAGAAACATTATCCAACAAGGGATTTAAGGCTGCAGGACTGCACGGAGATATGAAGCAGACACAGAGATCGTATGTAATGGATAGATTTAAGGCTGGAAAAATAAATGTCCTTATTGCTACTGACGTTGCAGCAAGAGGAATAGACGTGAACGGAATAGATGTGGTATTTAATTATGATCTTCCGCAGGATAACGAATACTATATTCACAGAATAGGAAGAACAGGACGTGCCGGAAAATCAGGTACAGCATATACTCTTATAAGTAACCGCAAGCAGATATATGACCTGAAGGCACTTTCAAGATATATAAAAGCTGATATAAAGGAAAAGGAACTCCCTGAAAAGTCTGATATACTCAAAAACAAAATATCAAAGATTGCAGCGAGAATCAAATCCGTTGCAGAGCAGCCACTCAGAGATGAGACCAAAACCATTCTTGACATTCTGACAGAAGAAGGCTATTCTGTAGAAGCAATTGCAAATATTCTTATAAATCTCAGACTTAATAAGGAACTTAAGAATATCCCTGAATTTGAATTCCCTAAGATGAAAAAAGCAGCTATCAACGCTCTTAAAACATCAAGAGGAAAATCAGTCAAGATTGAAATTTCATCAGGCAGAATGAACAAGCTTGCGCCTAACTTTATACTTGGTGCACTTGTTGAAGCAACAAACATGGCCGGAAAGAGCTTCGGTAAGATAGAGATATTTGACAGATATACGACTGTTGAGGTTCCTGAGCAGGATGCTGAATTTATAATTGACGCAATGGACAATACAAAAGTAAACGGTAAGAAGGTAAGCGTTAAGCTTTGCGAAAGAAAAAGTGATAAACCTAAGTTTGGTGGCAGCCGTTCACACGATGGTACATCATACGGAGGAGATTTTTCAAGAAGAGGCGGAAATGCCAGAAGCAGCGGCGGCTATCAGAAAAAACGTAAGCCTTTTACAGCTTCAAAATAGTAAAAGAAGGTGAAGGATAATGTCTGATGATTTTAATAAAGGTTCAAACGGAGCACCCAAGAGAAAATTGATAGTTCGTATATTGATTCTTATTGTTGCTGTGCTTATGCTGCTGGGTGCTATTCTTATGCCTTTTATGTATGCGATAGGAAGGTGACAAAATGCTTAATATAGGATGTCATTTATCTGTTTCAGACGGATATGAGGCAATGGGCAAAGAAGCACTGCGAATAGGAGCCAATACGTTTCAGTTTTTTTCCAGAAATCCCAGAGGCGGAAAAGCCAAAGAAATTATACTTGATGATGCAGCGGCACTTGAGAAGCTGATGGATGAAAATTCATTTGCGCCTTTGCTTATACATGCACCATATACAATGAATCTCTGCTCGGCTGACGAAAGAGTAAGGGAATTTGCAAACGGTGCATTAAAAGAAGATATTCAGAGAGCGGAGCTTCTTCCGTGTATGCTTTATAATTTTCATCCCGGAAGTCACGTCGGACAAGGGATAGAGAAGGGAATAGAGCTTATTTCACAGGCTCTCAACGATGTAATTGTTCCTGAACAAAAGACAATTATTCTTCTCGAAACAATGGCCGGAAAGGGTTCTGAAGTAGGAAGCAGGTTCAGTGAGCTTAAGGAAATAATAGACAATATTGAATTAAACGACAAAGTCGGCGTATGCCTTGATACTTGTCATGTTTTCGATGCAGGGTATGATATTATAAACAATCTTGACGGAGTTCTTACTGAGTTTGATAATATTATCGGACTTGAAAGACTGCATGCAATACATCTTAACGACAGCAAGAACACAATGGAAAGTCATAAAGACAGACATCAGAAGATAGGAATGGGTAATATAGGGCTTGAGGCAATCACAAGAATTATAAATCATCCTGTTCTTAGAAATCTGCCGTTCTTTCTTGAAACGCCTCATGACAATAATGATGGTTATGCAGAAGAAATACGTATTTTAAGACAAGCGTATAATGAATAAAAAAAGAAGCGGACTTCAGTTACATATACCTGAGTCCGCTTTTTAAAAGATTTACCTGCTTATTAACTTTAGGTTAATAAGACAAAAACCTTTCCGAATAAATTCAGAAAGGCTTTTAATTAATGTGCCTGGGGGGATTCGAACCCACGACCTACTGGTTCGTAGCCAGTTACTCTATCCAGCTGAGCTACAAGCACATAAACTATTAAATTAAGTTTAATGAGATATTGGGGATTCGAACCCCAGACCCTTTGATTAAAAGTCAAATGCTCTGCCGACTGAGCTAATATCTCATTTGTCTTTCGTTTATCTCAGACAACGTTATTAATTATATCAAATAATAATTCATTTGTCAATACTTTTTAAAAAAAATTTTTTAAGTCATTTTTGCTCGTCGTTTACTATTCAGCCATACCATAAAGTGATGCAGATATATGAGTGAAGGTTAGAGGCGCGATCGCAAAGCCCGATCGATTCGTGCGAATCGAAATCCCTGCAAAACAAATAACTTAACAGTAGTGACTGAATAGTAACGTTTATTATAAAAAATAAAAAAATTTAAAAACTCTGTAGCATTTTCCGTACATGAAAAGTATTAATGATGAAAGTTTACAGAAATGCGCCATAAAGTCTGATTGGCATATTTTGCAACAATCAAAGGCATTAATAATTTTATTTCATATATTTAGGTCATTTTATATATGTTTTAAAAACGTATAAATCAAAATATTAAAAAACAGAATAGGAGAGTTTATTATGAAAAAAACAAAAGCGACTTTTCTGACAGCTGCCGTACTTACAGTAGCGTCAGCCATGCATCCTGAATTGGCTTATTCAGTGTCAGGGCAGCCTATGCCATTATACGGTCCGCCGGAATATTTGGCCGCAAAGGGTGATGTGAATATGGATGGTAAAATCAACATTCTTGATTACTGCCTGCTGCGTAATTCAGCTATCGGAGAAGGCGGTTATGAACAGCGCTTTATTTCCGATATAAATAAAGACGGAGAAATTGATAAATATGATATTTTTTCAGTTCAGGATTATCTGATTGGTAAAAATTCAAGTATTGTAACATATACAGAGGATAACATGCCTGTAGTAACTCCTGTAACTTCTATGACTACTATGACAGATGCACAGCCACAGCCGGAATACGGATGCTTCATAACGGTTATCGAAGAAACAGAGCCTCCCGTGACTACTGTTGATCAGACACAGACTAAAATCACTAAACCGGAAGAGTCAATGCCGGCCATAACTACTACTCTTACAGATTCACAGCCACAGCTTAAATACGGTTGCTTCCCGACTCCTGAACTTGATGAGGTGAAATAATGCTTAGTATAATGCAAAAAAAGAACCGCATGCGTGAAATATCTGCTGCACAGACCAACACACTCAGAAATCTCTTCCTTGAACTGACATTGCGTTGTAATGAACGCTGTTTACATTGTGGAAGCAGCTGCGGTGACGTTACAGCAGACGAGATGACTCCTGCACAGTATCATGATTTTCTGAAGCAGATATCCGAGGATTTTGATGTAAAGAAATTTACTCTGTGTGTAACCGGCGGCGAGCCATTGATAAGAAATGATTTTTTTGAAATAATGTCCGATGCAAACAGCTTGGGTTATATGTGGGGAATGACATCAAACGGAATATTGATTACGCCTGATGTCGCAAAGGATCTCAGACGTTGCGGCATGAAAACAATCTCAGTCAGCATTGATGGTAATGAAGAAACCCATGATGCATTCAGAAGGACTCCGGGCGGATGGAAAAAGGCTATGGACGGGGTAGAGAATCTTATAAAAACGGGCGGCTTTAATCATATACAGATTACAACGGTTGTAACACATAAGAATATCGATCAGCTTGATGAACTGTATAATATTTTTAAAGATATAGATATTGATTCGTGGAGAATAGTTAATATAGATCCTATTGGCAGAGCAAATCAGTATCCTGAACTGTTCCTGACAGATGAAGACCATGTCAGACTGTTTGAGTACATAAGAAATAAGCGTATGAACGCTGAGCCTGTAACATACGGATGTGAACATTATCTTGGTATGGAGTATGAACGAGAAGTCCGTGACTGGTATTTCCGCTGCGGTGCAGGAAAGGAAATAGCAAGTATTATGACTAACGGCGACATTACTGCGTGCCTTGATATTGAACGCAGACCGGAATTTATAATGGGAAATATTTTTAAGGACCGCTTTAAGGATGTCTGGGAAAACGGTTTTCAGATATTCAGAAAAGGACTTACATGTGATAAATGTGAGAAATGCGGTGACTTTGAATTCTGTAAGGGTGGAGCCTATCATACCTGGAATTTTGATGACAACAAGCCGAATGTATGTTTTAAGGATGTTTTATTCTGATAGAATACAAAAGCCTCTTTGATTAATCTCAAAGGGGCTTTATATTTTTGTAAATTATTCTTATATATATGTGTTACTGTCTAACAGATTCTCCAGAGGAATTTTACAAGAATGACGCTTCCTGCAATAGAGATGAAATCTCCCATAAGTGAACAACCGAGTGTGTGTCTTGTATTTTTTATTTTTGTTGCTCCGTAATATACTGCAATAGTGTAAAAGGTGGTTTCTGTAGAACCGATCATTACACTTGCTACTCTGCCGGCAAAGCTGTCGGGTGAGTTAAAGTTTAATATATTTTCATATACAGCTGTTGCACCGCTGCCTGAAACAGGACGTATCAGGGCAAGAGGAAGACATTCAGAGGGAAAGCCGATGGTTTCCATAAGAGGAGAGGCAAGCCCGGATATAAAGTCGATTACACCGGAGGCACGAAGCATTCCGATTGAAAGTACAAGTGCCACCAGTGTAGGAAGAATTTCAAATGAAACCTTAAGGTTATCTGCCGCACCGCTTATAAAATCTGAAAATACATCTGTTTTTTTTGCTATTGCAACTGCAAAAATAAGTATAAGTAATATCGGAATAAGATATGATGTCATTTTATTTCCCCCCGTTTTTTTCTTTTTTCTCCTGAAGTCTGCATATTAATGATGTAAGTGAAATTACAGCCACTGCAGTAACGGCTGAATTAATCAAGGTAAGAGGCAGAATATCAAGAGGGTTTGCGGCATTGTGCTTTAAACGAAGAGAAGCTGCGGTTGATGGGATGATAGTGAGTGATGTTGTATTGAGTACGGTAAATATAATCATATTGCGACTTGCGGTGTCTGTTGTTTTATCCTCTTCTTCGAGGGCTTTCATTGCTTCTAAGCCGAATGGTGTAGCTGCATTTCCAAGGCCAAGAAGATTGGCGGTAATATTCATTGAGATTGCTTTAAATGCTTTACCGTTAATATCAATACCCTTAAATATGATTTTTGCTAAAGGACGGAATAAAAGTGAAAGGTAATATGTAATTCCGGCTTTATCAGCAACGTTCATTATGCCGCCCCATACGCACATTCCTCCCAGAAGATAGAATGAGAGCTCCACGGCGTTTACACCTTCATCGAGAATTGAATTTGTGAGCTGTTCGGTGTTTCCGAGAAGTATAGAGAATACGGCAGAAATAATAACAAAAAAAGAAAAAATCCACTTCATCATATGATATAATTCCTCCGGATTTTAAAGATTTGGATGTTATTATATATATGTTAGTGGATGGTGGGATAGTACATGCTGAGAAGATTTCGCTCTTATAAGAGCGAGCAGGGCTTTCCGGTCGCCCTGCACCTTCGGGAGAGGTTATATAAGTGAAAATATTTTTAATATGTAGATGAAGGAGGTTAAGGTTAATGCGGAAAAAATGGTGGTTATTACTACTATGCCGGAGGCAAGGTCGCTGTCATTGCCCATGCTTTTAGCCATGATGTAGCCGCTTACGGTTGACGGAGAGCCCAGCATGATAAGTATGGCTATAAGTGCCTGATTGCGGAAGCCGAGCATGATTGCTATTGGCAAAAATATAAGGGGCTGAATGACGAGCTTTATTAGTGAGGCAATAACGCATGGTTTGATTTTTGAAATCGATGAGGACGTACTGAATCCGGCACCGACAATAAGGAGTGCAAGAGGTGATGCTGTGGCCGAAAGGTTGTCTATTGCTTTAGATATCATTGGCGGAAATGATATGTGCAGAAATGAAAATATAATTCCGATAAAAATTGACACTATCATAGGGTTTTTCGCTATACATAAAGCAAGCTTTTTCTTGCTGATTTTTTTATCTATTGAGCCGCGGCTGTTTACTGTCAGAAGAATTACCGAATAAACGTTGTAAAGTGGTACAGCTGCAATTATCATCATCGGAACCATTCCGGAATTTCCGTATAGGTTTTCAGCTATTGATACCCCGAGTATTGCAGCACTGCTTCTGAATGATCCCTGAACAAAGCTGCCCACAATGGTTTTGTCTTTTATAAGGATATGTGAAAAAAGTGATATCAGAAAAATTGAGGCAGCTGTCATAATAAAGCATGTCATAATAAATGACATGCTAAAATTTTCTTTGATTTTCATTCCGGATAAATCGCGGAATAACAGTACAGGAAACAGAATGTTGAATGCAAGTTTATTGTTTACTGAAATAAAGTCATCATTTATAATACTTGATTTTTTCAGCAGCCAGCCAAGCAGAATAATTAAAAATATAGGTAAAGTCGCATTTAAGCTGTAAATAAGGTCATTCATTGTTAAAATTCATCTTCTTCAGTAAAATTATCCGACAGGTCTTCTCCGTTTTCAATTCCTTTTGAAATCAGATTAAGATTTTTTATTCGTATACGTTCTTCAATAAATTCTTTTGCAAGCGTATAGATAACAGCAAATATCGGAACTCCGGCAAACATACCTACAAATCCAAACAGATTTCCGAAAAAGAGGATAGCGAATATTATCCAGAACGTAGGAAGATTGAGCTTGTTACCAAGAATTTTCGGACCAAGGATATTTCCGTCGAACTGCTGTAAAATAAGAATTATTATAACAAACAACAGGGTTTTGTGCGGTGAAGTAAGAAGTACAAGAAGGGCGGACGGTATTGCGCCTATAAATGGGCCGAAGAAAGGAATCATATTTGTAATTCCTACAATAAAACTTATAAGCATTGCATTCGGAATCTGGAATATCACCAGAATGATAAAACATAGCATACCTATGATAAGTGAGTCAAGGGCTTTTCCTACAATGAAATCACTGAATATTTTGTTGGCATGGATACCCTTTACCATAAGCACATCATATACTTTTTTAGGAAGTATTGCATACGAGAGCTTTTTAAACTGGAGAATAAAGTACTCCTTGCTGTAGAGAAGGTATATTGAAACAATGTAGCCAAGAAGAAAATCCTTTACGCCTACCAAAAAGTTCAGAACTCCGTCTTTAAGCAATATGAGGTATTTTTCAAAGATAGGTTTTAGGTTTGTTACCCAATCCAGTATCATTTTTTCGATATTTTCAAACTGATCTTCAAACCATCCGGACATTGTAGAGCTTATCTCTGGATTTTTATTAAAGAATGCGATAACTGAATCATACAGCGAGTTAAGGTATTCAGGCATATTGTTGAACAGCGCAGAAATACTTTCTATAATTTCAGGTACAGCCAATGCTATTAATGTGATAATTACTGAAAGAGTAATCAAAGAGGAAATCAGTATGCTGAGTACTCTGCGTAAACATGTATGGCTTTTCTTTTTAAATATTCGTTTATTCAGAATACCCTCTGTTTTTGTTACAATAGGTGACATAAGGTATGCTATTATGAATCCCCAGACAACCGGCGCAATTGCTGACAATACTCTTTTTGCTAAATTAATAAACTCATTTAATCTGAACGCAAGAAGTATTATCATAATACATACCGCAAATACGATTATCGAGTATACAGCGATAGTATTATATTTTATGTTGAATTTTACTTTCAATTTTTTGCATCTCCTTTTACTTTTTTGTTTAATCTGTGCTGTTTCCCTCAGAATATATAATGTGTGAAAAACTGAGAAAATGAAATCTGCAGTATGTAACTGCAGGGGACATACTTCTCGTTATTATATAATGGACTAATGGACACTGCGTACAATTTAATTATACTATAAATAGGAGAAAAATGAAATAGCCTGAGCATAAAAAATATCAGCTTTTAAAAGAGCTGATATTTTTTATTTATTCTGCTGTATATTCTCTTACACGCAGAGGTATATTCATTGAAGCTGCGAGAGTTTTGCACTCATTTATATCTTCTTTTGAAATTACGTTAACAACTGAAAATTTAACATCGTCAAGATATTTACAGCATTCTTTAGCGAATGAAATCATTGCATCAAATGATATAATGCCAAATTCAGGCTGGACAATATCGTTATATTTTTCAGCAGTAGGTGCATTGAGGCTTATTGAGATACTGTCGATATTTTCGCAGACTTCTTTGACGATATTTCTCTTGTTTATAAGATTGCCAAGACCGTTTGTATTAAGACGGATATGAAATCCCAGCTTTTCCTTTATATAGCTGCATACTTTTTTCAGGACTTCCAGTGAGCATGTTGGTTCACCATAACCGCATATTATTATTTCGTTCTGGTTTTTGAAGTCAAAGTTATCAATTGCTTCGATAACTTCATCAATACCAGGAGTTTTTTTGTGCCACATCATATCGGCAGAGCCAAGTGAATTACCGTTTTTTCTTATACAGAATTTGCAGCGGCACGGACATTCGTTTGTAAGATTTAGATAGACATTGTTTTCATAAATATAAACTATATCAGCCATAATGAACTCCCTTTACAAAATTAATTTAAGATTCTGGATTTGAATTTTACAGTATCAAGAGCAGTACCTGCAAAATAGAATAATACGGTGCTTCCTGCTGCCTGAATCAGACTGAACACAAGCGATGCTACAGCAACCTTAATGTTTCCGAACATAATTGCTTCTGCAAACATATATCCGATTGAGGTTATTAGCCCTGAAATTGCAGACATCATCATAATGCGTAAATTTATTATTTTTATGTCTTTTTGGTTTTTCATATATTTAAGCATTATAGAAAACGGGATAACATTGAGTGCCTTGATTATTGCTGTAGGCAATGCCCATACTGCAGCGCCTGACAGTATGTCAGCCATTGTACCGCCGATTGAGGCTGCGCACATTGCATATGGTGCAGGAAGGAGGCAAGCTGCAAGATAGATCATTGAGTCACCAAAATGAATATAACCGGAATTCGCTCCTATATTTACATGAAAATACGTTGTCAAAACAGTAATTATAGATGCAAACAGTGCGGAAATAATAATTTTTTTTGTTTTTGATGAGTACATAAAATATTCTCCTTTAATCATAATAGCTTTGCTTTTAACAAGCGTAAGCAGTATTATTATTTGATATATTAAAAAATGCTTGCAAGCCGATTAATTATTATATATAATAATATAATAAGTTTGTCTGTATTAAAATATACAAAAATAATAATTTTTAGGGGGTCAGTTAATATGCAGCTTCAACTGGAGAATAAAGAAATACCTTTATACATGAGAGTATATAATTATTATAAAGAAATGATTATTGGCGGTAAAATATCTTCAGGGTCAAAAATTCCTTCAATCAGACGCTGTGCAGAGGAGCTTCAGATAAGCCGTACAACAGTGGAGACAGCATATATGTCATTGGCTGCTGATGGATATATTATTTCAAAGGCTCAGAGCGGATTTTATGTAACGGAATTTGCTTTTTCAAAAGAAAAGGATAAAAAATCTGACTCAGTAATTAAGCATGAATTATCAGATATAAAATATGATTTTGCTTCTGCCGGAGCTGATATGGAGAGCTTTAATTTTGATTTGTGGCGCAGATATATAAAAAGTGCACTTAGACAGGACAAAAGGCTTCTCTCATATGGTGAGCCGCAGGGAGAATATGAGCTCAGGGAAGCGTTGTCGGAATATATAGGGAAAAAAAGAAATGTTGTATGTAACGCTGACAGTATTGTCGTCGGCGCAGGTATTCAGAGCCTTCTTCATATTTTGTGCGTACTTCTGGAGGGAAAAAAGAAAATATCATTTCATAACACTGATTTCAAGCAGGGTATAGCTGTTTTTCGTGACCACGGATGGGATACATCATGTGAGGATGCTGATATCATTTATGCAACTCCTTCGCATGTAAACTCATGGGGAGAAGTAATGAATGTTCATGACAGAATAATGCTTTTAGGAAATGCTTCAAAAAAAAATCAGATAATAATTGAAGATGATTATGACAATGAATTCTCATATTTTTACAGGAGAACACCGTCTCTCCAGAGTCTTGCATCAGGGAAAAATGTTATTTATATAGGTACATTTTCAAGGATGCTCCTCCCATCAATACGAATAAGCTATATGGTTCTCCCGGAGGAGCTGTTATATAAATACGATAAAATATGCGACGAGTATAATCAGACAGCTTCAAAAACCGAGCAGATAGCATTATGTCAGTTTATACGTGACGGGCATCTTGATTCACAGATACGCAAACAAACAAAGCTCTACAGTGCAAAATCAAAAAATCTTATAGAAATTATTAAGAAAATTTTCGGGGATTCTGTAAATGCAGTTATGATTGGAAATGGTCTTCATGTCAAAATAGAATTTTTTACAGCAATGACAGCAGATGAACTTATGAAAAAGGCCCTGCAAAACGGTATATCGCTGAATGCCGTAAAAAATGATAAAGGAATAATGGCAGTAATTTTATCATGCACCTCCATAAAAACCGAGGATTTTTATGACGCAATAAGTCTCATTAAATCTTCAGTAATGTCAGAGAACAATTCTTAAACACTAATATACCATAAGGTTATTCGGATATAAGCGAAGTTCAGGCGATTGCAAAGCCCGGCCGACCCGGTACGAGTCGAAATCTCTGCTGAATTAACAGTAACAAAAAAATTACTCATTAAAACACGGGAACAATCCTCTGAGCATTAATGAGTAATTAATTTATCTGATTGGTTTATCACTGATAATCAGGAGGATATTTTCCTTTTCTTCTGTATCGTTTTTTATCCGTATCAGCAACACGTGTTATTGGGTTTATTTCACCCCATCCGTTTCTTTTACTGAGATTTAATTTCTGTTTTTCTTTTTTACTCATCTTGTCGTAAGGAATGAAATTTTTCATTTAGTATCTTCTTCTCCGGCTTTGAAATTATAGATAGGCTTTATGATGTCATTTATCTCGACGGTATCTCCTATATTATCAACAATATCATTTATTGATTTATAAGCCATAGGACATTCGTCAAGCGTGCCCGGATTTACGGATGTGGTATAAATACCACTCATCTGTTTCTTATATTCAGAAACAGTAAACGACTGTTTTGCCTCCGATCTTGACATAAGACGGCCTGCTCCGTGAGGTGCTGAGAAATTCCAGTCAGGATTTCCCTTGCCGGTACACAGCAGACTTCCGTCGCGCATATTTATAGGAATGAGCAGTCTTTCGCCTTTTTGTGCGGAAACAGCGCCTTTTCTGAGAATCATTGTATCAGTATCAATATAGTTATGAATAGTGCTTATCTGTTCTGTTACATGCAGATTCATTCCTTTTATAATTTCGTATATAATTGCCTGTCGGTTTACTGACGCAAACATCTGTATAATCTGCATATCGTGAATATACTGACGGAAAAGTTCTCCGGATGTATATGCAAGGTGCTTAGGAATGTGGGTCTGCTTTGTATTTGAAAGTTTTTTTAATTCTGACTCAATTCGTGCCTCTTTGTCTTCTGATTTAAGTTTTGCAATTAGCTGTTTTCTGTCTGATTCTGAACATCTGTTAAGCACATCATAAGCTTCTTTCTGATAATATGACGCGACTTCAACGCCCAGATGTCTTGAACCTGAGTGAACAACGATGTAAATGCTGCCATCACTGCCTTTGTCAGCTTCAATAAAATGATTTCCCCCGCCAAGAGTGCCTATACTTTTTTCTGCACGTAACGCATTTATATGTTTATAGCAGAAAAGCTTTGTCAGGTCAATTTTCTTAGAATATGGATGAACTGTATCGTTTATTTTAAAGCCCGATGGTATTTTTCTGTAAATAAGTTTGTCAAGCTGCAGTAACTCAATATGCTTTTCTTTAAGCTTTACCGTTTCCATTCCGCAGCCGATGTCAACTCCTACAAGGTTTGGAACAGCTTTATCGTTGATTGTCATGGTTGTACCTATAGTGCAGCCGCTACCTGCATGAACATCAGGCATTATACGTATCTGTGAATTTTCAGAGAACTGCTGATTGCATAATTCTATAATCTGAGATACTGAAGCCTCATCGATAATGTCTGTAAATATTTTTGCTGAGTTGTATTTTCCGTTTAGAGTAATCATAAGATTCCTTTCTTTGATAAATATCGTTATTGTTTTCAATGATTATAATTTGTCTGCAAAAACAAAAGTGCACCCCTGTATAAAACAGAAGTGCATTAAATTCCATAGGTTTTTAAGGAATCTATTGTATGGTAAAATGCAGGCAAATTCCATTCTGTCTTTGTAAAATATTAAATTTTCTTATTATAAATATACTTGATATTCTTTTCATGGAATTCACCGTCCTTTCATTTAATATATTAAACATTATATTATTCATTTTTAATTTTGTCAATAGATTTTTTGGAAATTTTCTGAACCCGTTATTCTATTGTTACTATTCATCAATATGTATAAGTTAGGGATATATGACCTAAGGTCAAAGGCGCGGCCGGAAATTCCGGTCGATTCGTGCCGGGTCGAAATCCCTGCATAAGTATTATATCCTAATATGGGCTGATTGGTAGCAAATAAATAACTTAACCATAGTGAAAAATAGTGATGAATATCTCATTCATTAATGAATCATTTTTCCTGTTTTTATCTGTTAAAACCACATAGGAGATGACGTTGATTTACATCTTAAGACTAAATGATGGTTCATAATACGGATAATGACAAAAAAACATATTAAAAAATTTAAATTAAGGATTGAAAAAAACAAATCTATGTGGTAAACTATTAAAGTATGATTAGCGTGAAATGGGATAGTATTTAAATAATAATCAAAAAACAGAGGTGAATGTTTTGGCAATATTTCGCAAAAACTCCGGATACAGTCCGGGAAAAAAGAAAAAATCAAATAGGGATCCTATGCTTATTGCACTGTGCGTATTGGGCATAGGTGTATTGATAGCACTTCCTTCGGTTAATAAAGCTTTGAACAAACAGAGTGGAGAAACACCGGGATGGCATGTAAGTGACGGTAAAGCATACTATATTAATCCTCAGACAAAGGAACGTGTAACAGGTCTTTATGTCATTGGATCGGATGAATATTTATTTAATGACAAAGGCGAAATTACTTCCGGTTGGACGAGCTATAAGGGAAGAACAATGTATGTTACAAAGAACGGAATGGTTTCAAAGGGCGTTCGTGAGATAGATGATGATATATACTGTTTTTCATCTGATACATTTGAAATGCTCAAGGGATTCTGTAAATTCGGTGACGCTACATATTATTGTGATGAAAACGGTAAAGCGTACAAAGGATTTCACACAATAGAGGGTGTTGATTATTATTTTGATAAAAAAGGTGTAATGAAAACCGGCTGGTTCAATTCAGACGAAGATAACAACAAACTCAATTATTACGCAGACGAAAACGGACATCTCTTAAGCGGCTGGGTAAAACTCAGTGACGGCGACCATTACATTAATGAAAATCACAGTGCGGCATCCGGAAAAGTAATGATAGACGGAAAAGAGTACGACTTAGATAATTACGGTAAGGTTATAAAAGATTACGAACCTGTAACCGAGGTGACGACAGCCACTCCTCCTGAAACAACGACGCAGACACAGCAGATTCAGGCAGGCTGGAGAGAAGAAAACGGCAAAAAACAGTATATAAAGCCAGACGGAACAGCAACCGTAGGTATTTCTCAGATTGACGGCGTAAAATATGCTTTTGATCAGGAGGGATATATGATTTCCGGATTCTGTACAATTGAAAACGAAACATATTTTGCAAAATCCGAAGGAGGATTTTTGACCGGCATAAACAAAATCGATAACCGTGATTATCTTTTTGATTCAGAAGGACGTATGCTCAGGGGATGGCAGACATTTGATTCAAAAACATGTTATTTCAATAAAGACGGCTCCATGGCACACGGATTTAAGGTTATTGACGGATATACATACTTTTTCAGCTGGGATAACGGAAATATGCAGAAGGGCTATATTTCAGTCAAGGGCTCACGATATTATTTCAGTACACAGGGAATTATGCAGCAGGGCTGGATTGATATAAGCGGAAGCAGATATTACTTTGGCAAGGATGGAGTAGGCGTAAGCGGATATCAGAATATTGAAGGAAACAGATTCTATTTTGATTCAAACGGTGTTCTCCAGACAGGATTTGTTGAGATGAACGGATCTGTATATTATTTCGGTGACGGACCTATACGTGAAGGCAACTATGTATATAACGGCACTGAACATCATTTTGACGCAAACGGACTTATGACTGGCTGACAATACCAAACAAGTCGTATTTAATATTATATGTTTAAAAGCACCATCGATTTATACGTTTCGTATAAATCGATGGTGCTTCTGTTTATTTATAAATTATAAATTTTTTATATATTTAAGATAATGCAGAGTTATTTTTGACCATGTAAAATTTAATTTTTTGAGCTCTCCCACTGTAAAGTCATTGTAAGTTTTAATGTTTGATGAGCCTGATGCGATGGATGTGTAGAATGAAAGGACAGCTATATCCTTGTCATAAATCTTATCACGCATAAGCTTCTCAAATGAATCTTTTTTAACATGACGGCAGTGCATAAAGAATTTTTTGATCATTGTGTTAATATAGAGAACATTAGGATTATAAAGATTATATATTCTGTTTGCCATAGGGTAAAGAGCAAGAAGGACGTATGCTTCTGCACATTCGTCAACGGCTGTAAAGTCTATAGGATATACATTCAGTTCGCTGCTGAATGCGCCAAGCTTGAACAGACCTCTGCATCTTCCGAGGAAGCCGTTGTCAGAGGCATTTTTCTGAAACTTTCCGTCAGAGGTACGCCATGTAAGGTTTCCTATTCTGTAGATATTTGCTTTTAGTCCATTTTGCCTTGCAATAAGGATTTTTTCCTCAGCCTTATATTTTGAATGAATATATACGTTCTGTGAATATGACTGACCTATATCGAGTACAAATTCATTAAAGATAGCATCAGGGTTGCTT
>JAEWXO010000087.1 GCA_023458875.1 Bacillota bacterium
AAATAGCTTTTAATCGACAAACCACGTAGCATAACGGAACGCATAAATGCGTTCCCTACATTGAGCGTAACCCTCGTAGGGAACGGATTCATCCGTTCCGTGAAATTCATCCTGCGAAGTTTGAGATCTTTATTTATTTTCATCAATATTGCATATCTGTCATCGTTGGCCTCAATTTTTCTTATCTCCATTTGTCCCAGATTCCCTTAAATATTACTCACCTTATAATAATTCTATAAACATCCTCTACTGTAAGCATTCCTTCGCTTACAGTAAATTTTATTTCAAAACCTGCAAATTCAAAGCCGTATATTCTTTTTTCATCATTCTGATATGATGGACGGGGGTCCTGCGACAGTACATTTATAATACCATCGTGAAGCTCTGACGGAATTAAATTAAGAAGCTTATCTGGAAAATTTACTAAAAGTGAATAATCCTTTACACTATCCGCAAAACCTCCTGCTGCATCAGGATGACTGTCTGTATACGGAAGATACGGCTTTATATCTATAATCGGAGTACCGTTTATCATATCCGCACCCGAAACATAAAGTACAGGGCCATATTTTCCGGCAACTTCAATCTTTTCAAGTCTCACAGAGGAAAGCCCTATACCGTTAGGACGAAACGGTGAACGTGTTGCAAAAACTCCCACATGAGCATTTCCCCCGAGTCTTGGCGGACGTACTACAGGTGAAAATTTCTTTTTGGGAGTCTTTGAAAACTCCCACAAAAGCCATATATGCGAAAAATCCTCAAGTCCCTTTATACATTCCGGGTCACGGTATTCCGGTTCAAATATTATCCGTGAAATAAGCGACTGAACAATCCCGCTCTGCCTTGGAACCCCGAACTTAGTCGGAAAATCCGTCTCTATCCTTGCAATAACATCCATTTCCCTATTTCCTTTCTTAGTCCTTCCCTTAACATATCCGACGGTACGGAGCGACCCGGAAAGCCCTGATTGCTCTAACCTATGTTAAATCTCTCGCCCCACTCTCTTACTCTTTTCCTCATTCCTTCAATATCAAGTATCCCGTAAGCAAACCCCTTTTTTACAAGCTCTGCCGGCAAAAATTCATCATATTTTTCAAACAGAGGAACCTCCTTTGGATATACAAGATCCATAGGATCAAACGGTATCTTTTCCATCTCTGAAATAACAGAAAAGAATTCTTCCCTGCCGGCTTTCATTGTAAACTGAATAAAATACGGCCTTGATGGATTAATACCGGAAATTCCGAGAGCTGGTGCACATTTTATCTTTATAAATCTTTCAAGTGCAAGAAATGCGTATGAACCAAGCCACGGAAACAGACACCACATATCTCCGCCAAGACAGATAAGCGGCTCGTCATAAAGATGTGCGTTTTCAGCTGTATGCCTTGCATTTTCAAGCCTGGCGACAGCATTTTTCATCAGATACGGATAAACCTTATTTTCGTTAAGTACATCTCTCATACGTTCAAGTATTTTAGTGTTGATATCTCCGGGGCATTCACCGAAATATGCAGGCACTTTTCCCCTGACCTGTTCGCAGTATACGAGATGGCGTTTGTGATCTACCTCGGTAACTATCCACACATGACCGGCAATAGCTATTTTATCACCTGCCGGAGGCGGCTTTACTATTGTGCCAAGCTCATGTGAATCACATCTTACTGTGTATTCTTCATTTTCCTGAAATACGGCATAAAACTTAAAGGAGTTTGCTATCCTTTCGCCTGCAAGCCCTATAATAAGTCCTCCGTTTTCTGTTTTCTGTATATGATCATTTGCAAGCATATGCCTGAGCATCAGCCTGAAATCATCCTGTCCTATCCTGTAAAAGCAGCTGAGTGTCAGGACCCTGGAAGCAAGTGCAGCAGGTGACATTTCACCGCAGGATGCAAGTGTGCTCATTGTCTGGTGATACAGCAGACTGAACGGCAGTCTGTCAAGCTTCGGCGGCTCCACCCATCGCTCCTCAATATACAGCTGAACAAGAGCAATGCCCTGTATCAGCTTCCATGGAATAGTTTCAGGCAGCATCGCCCTTGATTCCGGCTCATCCTCACGCATCACAAACCACATTTCCGGCGGAAGATCACGTCTGCCTGTACGCCCCATTCTCTGCAGAAAGGATGAAACGGTAAACGGCGCATCTATCTGAAAAGCCCTTTCAAGCCTTCCTATATCAATTCCAAGTTCAAGCGTTGCTGTAGTAACCGTAGTCTGATACTGATTCTCATCCTTCATCACAGCTTCCGCAGTCTCCCTGTATGAAGCGGAAAGATTTCCGTGATGGATAAGGAATCTGTCAGGCTCGTGATTTATTTCACAGTACTGGCGCAGCGTTGTCGTTACAGCCTCACACTCTTCTCTTGAGTTTACAAAAACAAGACATTTTTTCCCTCTTGTATGTTCAAAAATATATTCCATTCCCGGATCAGCATGTTCGGGTGCGGTATCTGTGGGGTTATCAAGCACCTTTAGTCCCTTTTCTTCTGATTTTCCGTCTGCTGCCCCTGCACCTGAAACATAAAAATGCTCCATTGAAAGACGCCATTTTGCCGCCTTTGCCGCAATCTCCGGAATTACAGTCTTTCTTCCCGTGCCCGATGATAGAAATTTTCCCGCCGCCTCAGGATCACCTATAGTGGCAGAAAGGCCTATTCTTCTCGGATTTACCCCGGCAAGCCGTGAAAGGCGTTCAATAAGACAAAGTGTCTGACCTCCCCTGTCACCACGCATTAACGAATGTACCTCATCAATTACAATAAATCTGAGATCGCCAAACAGCTTTGATATTGCCGCATGCTTATGGATAAGAAGAGCCTCCAGTG
This sequence comes from Bacillota bacterium, assembly GCA_023458875.1. Lineage (GTDB taxonomy): Bacteria > Bacillota > Clostridia > Oscillospirales > Ruminococcaceae > HUN007. The sequence goes on from JAEWXO010000087.1 coordinate 2,829, forward strand.
ATTCGGGTGTTATCTGAAGGATACCCGACGGATTTTTAAGAAGCTTGTTTTTATGTGACTGAGAAACATCGCCATGCCAGTGCCAGACAGGTACATCAGCCTCCTCGCACAGCTCCGTCAGGCGCATGAACTGGTCGTTTATAAGTGACTTCAGAGGCCCTATATATATTGCTCCGACCGAATGCGGCATATCCTCGGTAAACAGAGTAAGCAAAGGAAAAAAAGCCGCTTCTGTTTTACCGGAAGCGGTAGAAGCCGATAACAGGATATTATCGTCTGTATTAAAAACGGCATCGCCCGCAGCAACCTGAATCGCTCTGAGCGACTCCCAGTTATTGCGATAAATAAAATCCTGAATAAACGGCGCGTATCTGTTAAAAATGCTCATGTTTTCACCCTATATTTCAAATTCGGCAAACTGCTCACTCACTGCCTCATCGGAATTTATCTGAGTCTTTGAATATTCAAAGCTTTCTGACTTCAGAAGCTCACTTACATTTATCTCCGGGTTCTGGTATACAATATTTAAAAGCTCTATAAAATCGCGTATTACCTCACGGGGCGTTATATTGACATCTGCCCCTATTCTGCCGAACTCTATCTTTATAAAGCTTATCATATCATCCTGAATCATTACCTGCTGATATCCGAAAAGCTCCGCATGAATTCCGGCAAGCTTTTCTATAAGTATAAGCATTTCTTCATATGAAAGCGGAAGAAGCTTAATCACGGGTGCCAGCATATCCTTTACGTCATCCCTGCTGAAACGTCCCTCTGAAAGGCGTGATCTCAGTGCTTCATAGCTGTAGACTCCACGCCTCGTATCCTCAATGCACTGTGGTGTTCCGCACATGATAATTCCAAGATATTTTGCCTTTCCCTGCAGTGTATCATTGTACATGGTCAGAATTTTTTCATAGTTATACTGTCTTGTAATCGCGTTCGGTATCTTATATATATTTACAAGCTCATCAATAAGTATAAGCATTCCCATGTATCCGGCTTTTTTAAGAAATGCCGCAAAAAGCTTTATATATTCATACCAGTCGTCGTCTGTAATAATTATGTTTACGTTAAGCTCCGCCTTTGCCTGCGTTTTGTTTGCATATTCGCCTCTGAACCATTTTACTACCTTTGCCTTGCTCTCGTCATCTCCGTCAATATATGACCTGTAATATATGTTTAAAAGTCTTGCAAAGTCAAAGCCATGAACCATTTCATTAAGCGCGCCTATTACCTCGTATATTTTTTTCTCAACAAGCTTTGAAAATGCCGGATCCTGCGGATCAAGTCCTGATTCGGCCGCCGCTTCACTCTGAACGCTGTTTATCCATCTGTCAAGTATAAGAGTAAGTGCGCCGCCCTCAGGTCTTGTCTTTGTTGACATATTCCTGATAAGCTCCTTGTAGGTTGCAAGCCCCTGTCCCTTTGTTCCCTGAAGCCTTCTTTCCGGTGAAAGATCAGCATCAACAACGACAAAGTTTTTTTCCATTACATAATTTCTTATAGTCTGCAGAAGAAAACTTTTTCCGCTTCCGTATCTGCCTACTATAAACCTGAATGATGCTCCACCGTCAGAAATAATATCAACATCATGCAGAAGTGCATTTATTTCTGTTTCCCTGCCTACTGTTATATATGGGAGCCCTATTCTCGGTACAACTCCGCCTTTAAGTGAATTTATTACAGCGGATGCTATTCTTTTAGGTATTTTCATTTTGTGATAATTCCTTTCAGCTCATCTGTATAGTCATCAATAAGCATCGGTACGTCACCGTCAAAGTCTATAACCGTATCTCCGAACATATCGAAAAGCTTTTCATTTATTGAATCTGCCACTACTGACAGCATTAATCCCTTTTCCTTTAAAAATGTACTGTATTCCTCACCGTGAAGAAGACAGCGAAGCACCTTGTATTCATTATCGTCAAGCGGCAGAATATTTTCATTTTTTTCATCAGCATCTGCCTGAATATCCTCACATGTATCCATAACGGTGTTACAGTCGGCATTCTGTTCTTCACATGACAAAATATCAATATCTTCAGCTTCCTCGTCCACAATAAGCTTGTCCCTGATTATATCAGCTGACTGCCTTATTTCCTGAAGCTTTGAAATATCTATTTCTATTTTTATTTTTGTTTTTTCTATAGTCTTAGTTACTTTTTTCTTTTCTTTAAGATATCCGTCAATCTCTTTTTCGATTATATTTAAAACAAGCGCTGTTGTTTCTTCTTTTTTAAGCTGATGCTTAAATTCATATTTCTGACGCATTATACTGTCAGTTACCCTTAAAATTGAGCCCAGCTTCTTGGATTTTTTGCCGTTGCTGTAATACCCCTCACTTATCCATGTACCGTTTTTACATATATATCTGTAAACAGGGCTTATAGTATAAACATAATGTGAGTATTTGCGGGTGTCGTGAAAAACGGCGTTACTGAATATATAATATTTATTATACATCTGTGAACCGAAGAGATTCTCAAAAAGACTTTTCTTTCTGTGCTTTGAATAGTATTCACATAATTTTTTATAAATTCCGCACACAATGTCAGCAGTATCAACCGGGTATTGTCTGCCAAAGGATGATTCCTTTATATTATACGAGGAAAGAGAATTTACGGCATTGAATATCTCTTCATCACTGTGTGACGCATACTCTGAAAGAATGACAGATTCGTCGTCCATTTTCAGACTGTCGCGAAGTTCATCCGAAAGCAATGATTTGTCAAGATTGTAGTACACAACATAGTCGTTAAGCCATGTTTTCAGATAAAAATCCAAACGCGGTTCGAATTCTTTATAAGCATTCCAGAAATTATTAAGTTTATTAAACCCTTCCTCTTCAGTTTTTACGCCTATCATATTTATAAGCTCATACACATACATGTATGCAAATGACGCAGATGTCTTCTCTATATTACCGTTTCTTACGTTTTTGCGCCATGTAAAATAGCCTCTGAGCTGATCATTATTCATCGACTGATAAGTCGGATAATATCTCAGTAGCTCTCCTTTATACTCAAAATCGTCCTCATAATCCTCCATAAACTTTCCCTGACTGTAAAAGAGTGCTCCGTCTGACTGAATATAATAGTCCCATTCTTTTGCCATTTTACGCATTTCAGCTATTTTTTCAGGTACATAGCCTGAAAGCTGACTTGTCCTTTTCAGAATAGGCTCATCCGTGTAAAGTGATATTCTGTTTTTCTGTTTAAGATTATTAATAGCGATGCTTACCAACTTATCAATATTCAATAAAACACTGCCCCTTTCATCAGTATGTGTAATTATTTTTAAGTATAGCATAACGGAAAGGGGTTGTCAATTTTGAAATTTTCAGGTTTGCAGATATTTTAGTTTGGTTTTTCCGAAAAAATACTCAAAAATCTTCACCCCATTCAATCCACGCAATTGTGTCGTTTAAATGGGGTGTTAGTTATAAATTTTTCTTAAATCAGAGTTATATATGCTGTATAAACATAATTTATTTTATGCTATCTGAATAAGCATTACTGTACTTTAATCTGTTATTTACAAAAAAATCATTCATAGAAAAACAAATCAGTAACTTCAGGTATTCCAAACTGTGAAAAATAATATTTCATTCCTTCTTTTATTTCTGAAAAGCTTATGTTGTTTAAATCCAGAAAATCATCATCCTTCTCACAAAGATATGAGTAAAACACAAGGCTTATAAGAAGATCATCCTTAGTTCTGTCTTCACCCAAGGTATACAGCTGTGACACCGCATCTCTGATATTGCCGCTGTCTATCTTCAGCAGAAGTTCATCCGACTTAACCTTTTTTTCTTCATCCTGTATCAGCCTTGATGCAGGTGATTCCGTATCGATTTTAAAAACAAGTTTCATCGCCGCTGCAACGCACTCTTTTATCTGTCTCACAATATAATCCTGTTCAAACATAATGTTTACTCCTCACTTATAATATTTATGATGTATGTTGCTTCAGAACTTAATCAAAATCTGATTTACGGAAAATCTCTTATCATCAAATGATAAGTCAATTCTTCTATCGTATGTAAATTGTATGTTTTGCCATACGAGCAGATGTCTTATTTCGATAACAAAAACCTGGTATAACTTCGGTTACAGTTAAAATTTCAACAGTAGCATTGCTCCTATTATCAAGCCAAGAATGAAGCCTGCCTTAATTAATGACGGAACTATCTGCTGAAATGACTTTCCGAAAAAGCTGAATTCCTTCATTTTTCCTCCCTGTATAATTATTTTTATTTCAATATCTACAAAGTATATTTGCGTCCTAAGCTACAACCATTTTCGCCTTATACATGGATACCTTACATGTTAAACATTCCAAAGAAATGACCTCCTCTGATCTGAAAATTTAATTACATTTTATTTAATTCATCGATGAAAGCAAAAACAAGGTCCGGTCAATAATAAATTAGAATTTCACCGATTTAAAAGTATAACTTTTTATTGGCAATACCATTTATTTTATCTGCTTTATTTCTCACAACAGATATAATAGGATGCTCATTTGCGTATTTTTATTTTAAAATACAGCCAAGTCTTTACTTATTATCTCAAACTTCGCACATCAAAAATAATTTCACATCTTGAAAATTCAAGGGTTCTCACAGTATAAAATAGCTTTTAATCGACAAACCACGTAGCATAACGGAACGCATAAATGCGTTCCCTACATTG
>JAEWXO010000088.1 GCA_023458875.1 Bacillota bacterium
GGCACTTTTATAAAAGATATCAATTATATTTATTGATATCTTTATATATTCCTCCGTAGCTCAGTCGGTAGTAGCACCTGACTGTTAATCAGGGTGTCACTGGTTCAAGTCCAGTCGGGGGAGCCAATCACGCATAATCCGAACACTTTCGTTACTAGAGATGTGTTCGGATTTGTAATTTATATCGTATAAGACATCTGTTTGAAATTGCATCAATAAACGAAATGTAAAAGTCCCTACTGGTCGCCACGATAATGGCTATCGGCAGGGACTTTTTTGGTTTACTTATTCAACACCTAAAGCCTTAAACACAGCATCTTCAGCACTGGAATAAGGAATAAGCTGAAATGCACTCATTAATTCTGGAGGTACTGTACCAAAATCAGCAAAAGAAGTACTTGGGATAAGAACTTTTTTAGCTCCGCTATCGAGACAAACTTGTAACACATTTGCAAGTTCATCAGCTTTTATGATAGTGCCACTTATACTTATTTCGCCAAGAACTACAATTGAGCTTTGCAAAGGTTTTGCAAGAGCAATAGAACATAAAGCAATTAAAGTAGGCAAGGCAAGTTTATTAGTCATTCCTATACCTTGTAAATCTTGATAATTGACTATATAATCTTTCGATGTCGTGCTTATCGTTCCACTTATGCGATTTCCATTAGCTTTAAGAAAGTTAAACGCTGTATCAGAGGCTTCTTTACATTCTCTATCTGAGCCGATGCCTGTTCTATTGAATTTACCGTTACCAGGAAGCATCTGAGATTCAAGTCTAAATACACCAAGCATGCCTGATTTACCTTGTGAAACAGTATAAACTTGTCCAGGGTTACACATTCCTTCGGGTATAAGCTTTCCACCGCCTTGTTCAGGAACAGAAACATAATGTTCTTCAAATGTCTCATTATCAATATATGAAAAATTAACATCATAGAACTCCATACCACCAAGCTTTTTTAGCTGTTCTTTGACTCTTCTACGCATTTCAAGAGAAATCTGAACAACCTCTTCAAGATCATCTTTTGTAAATTCACCGTGTGGATATATAAGTTTGAGATAACCGTCAACCATTCTTCTAACCGCAATAGTGTCACGTTGATTTAGGTTTTTCCCTAACTTGAAATATGTATCAAGCTTATTCCCATATTGTTCTTTTCGTAGTTCTCTTATAAACTCCGCAAAATAATCTGTAATGAAGCCATAATTGTTTGTAAAGTGTTTAGGTCGGAATTTAGGGATTTCCCATCCTGGAAGATAGCAGTGCATTCTATCAAGAAAAGCTGTGTCAGTTCCCATTTCCTTTGGAAAGGGATCGAAAAGGCTTGAGGTTTTCAGTAATACATCAACACTTTGATTAATATTACCCACAAACACCATTGATGCTGATGCTGCTTTCTCTTCTTTTCCACGAGCAAAAGAACCCGAAGCCATATAATCTTTCATTATTTGTACACCATCTTTATCTTTGAACCTTATTCCAGCAACCTCGTCAAATGCAACGCAGTCCCATAATCCTACAAGACCTACGGTCCGTTTACCCATATTGTAAAAAAGATTGGCAACTGTAGTTTGACCACCAGACACAAGAATGCTGTTAGGAGATATTTCTTTATAAAGATGAGATTTACCTGTGCTTCTTGGACCGAGTTCACATAAATTAAAGTTATTTTCTATAAGAGGAAGTACACGAGTCAACAAAAGCCATTTTTCACGATAGCTGAGATAATCAGGTTCCATTCCTATTGAACGAAGTATTACATTTATCCATTCATCTTTACTAAAAAACTTACGTCCTTCTTTAAGCTCAGAAATATCTATGTGAGGCATTTGTATCGGATTAAGCTGCCTTATCTGTACAGGGCAACCATTTTGTTTTTCTTCTTCAATATATTCGTATTCAAGTTGAATGATACACCATATACCACCACATAGAAGCCTGTCATATGTTTCAGGGTAACTATCTGGTATTGGAATGCCGCTTAATCCAAGATTTGAGAATGATGCATTGTATGTGTTGTTTTTTAGGTTTAGCCCGACTGTAATCATATCAATGACAGTATATCTTCCGTTTTTGCGAAGTAAAGAGAGAATTTTCTGAGCTTCATCAGGTCTTACAAAATTATCAGAAAGTATTTTTTTTACAGTTTCAACTCCCATTTCAATTTCTTCTTCAATATCAGTGTTGCAGTATTGACCTAAAAGAAATTCAAGTACATATACAGGAACGTTTGCCCCTTCTTTTATTTTTTTTGTTAAGTCTTTTCTGACAATCTTGCCATCAAAGTTCTGACGAAGTTTATATTTTAATACTTCGTTTGGATCTTCAGTTTCTGTATTAAATACAGATAAGTTTTCATCCATATCATAACCTTCATTTCTATCAATATCAGAAACCGAAGTTTCCTGCAAAAGCAATATCTATTACAACTTCCGTTCTCATTAATTCCATACCATTGTTTTCATCAACGGCAACTAAATAATACTTTTGTAATTTGCTGTATGTCTTATTTTTGAGGTTGAATCGAAGCTTGAACATACGATGTATAGCTTCAGAGTCAACTTTATCAGCAATAATAAAATTTTCGTTTGAAATAGTTTCTTTGTCTTCTGACACAAAGAAAACTTTGTAAGTTGCTTCCTTGATAATATCGCTTACAGCTTCACTTTGTATAAATTCAAGTATTATATTGAGATTTGTTAGTTTTTTAAGGGGAGTAATAAGTGCAATTGTTGCTTTTTTAGTTTCTGTGAAGCTTCTTTCAGTTTTCACCTCAATAACAGGAATAATCATTTCTTGAGGTGAACAGCCACCATGAACATAGTTTAGTCCACTCCCTGGATGTTTGATTATATCAGTTCCGACAGGAGATGAAACATATCCATCATAACCAGTATACATCGTATTGAGAGGTATACTGCGTATTCCTTCAATGTCTATTGGTTCATTTGATATGGCAAATCGTTTGCCGGTTAGTAATGATTTCTTAGAAATGCCACCAATTTTATCACTTTCGAAAATCTTATCTCTCTTGTAAAGAAAACCATGGTCAGCAGTTACGAAAAAATGTGAGGTATTAGCACTCGTGGTTAGCTTTTTAATAAGTGCTTTGATTTCAGTAACTGCTTCTTCGCAAGCCACAAAAACCTCATCTTCACTTTTAGGATCATCTCCACAGGCATCAATTTGATTATGATATACATAAACAAATTTTTTTTCAGTAAATATCTCTCGAAGCTCAGACTGACTCATTTTTGTAAGGCTGTCAAATTGTACACAACGGCTTGCTTCTGAATATGTTTTAAACAATGCTTCACGAGTTTCAGTTGTATCACAAACTTTTCCATCAACTTCTGCTTTTAGTTCGGAGTTCAATGTATATGTTTTATGAGGCAGGAGTGCTGCCATACCTGTCTGAGTTTTTGAAGGAAGCACAGACTGCATTAAACTTATTTTTGCGTTGCACTTTTCATCAGCCTGTAATTCATTAAATAATGTAAAGCCAACTTCATAACGTAAAGCATCTGAGATTATAACACAAACTTTGTCTTTGGAAGAAGATATGTTGTCATGATAGAAATTCTGCTGAACAGGAATATTAGTTTTACCGTTTGCTTCAGCAAAAGTATTACACCAGTTTACTGTTATCATGTTAAGGTAATCATTTGTATAAATGTTTTCGATAAGGAAACGCATATTTTCAAAGCCGACATTAGATGAAAGTCTATTGTAGTAGTAATTAAAATAACGATAATGCATATCAATTTTATACCACTTAGAGGTATAACTCTTAATGATTTCATTTATACCACTCATAGGGGAATAATTCGCATCCTTGATAATGTAATAAGCATTCTCAAGAACAAAATATTCGTTTCTGAAAAATACTCCATAATGTTGTTTTCTTCTGAGCAGACAAATTTCAGGGATAGTTCTATCCAATATTTTAGCAGCGGTATCTTCATTTTCAAGCCTTTCGAGCATCCAAGATACAATTATTTCATCAATTCCTTTAAAAATATTACAATCAATAAGATTTTCAACGGCAAGCTTTGAAAACACCTTATGACCGTCTATTAAGTTATATACAATAGCAGATAACTCATCAAAACGTTCACCATAAATTGAGTTATTCATGTAGTTATCAAGGAATGCCATTACGCTGCCTGATTTTTGTGAGATATATGGTTTCCAAGCAACTGGCACATCACATTGCATAACTTTTACTGAATATGTTATGAACAGACACAACAGGAGTTTTTCAAGTGTTGGCGTTGAATCCATATAACCGAATGTTATTTCTGCTTGCTGCCAAAACGCTTCAATAAGACCATATTTATTAAGGCTTTCTAAATATTTATTATCTTCAAGACTTTCTTCAGCGAGAATAATCTTGAGGCTTTCCTCGAATGAAGCTATTTTTAATCTGCAAACAGCACTTATAAGACTGACTTCAATAGTAATTCTGTCATATTCTTCAACATCAATACTATAAAAACGTTGCAATCTTTCCTGTGCAGCAAAGAACTTAACATACTTTTGAATTATTGGCTTGAATTCATCTGCTATATTAAGGTCAGCACATATAAGTGATGCTCTGTCAACAAAGAATTCCTTTGAATAATGAATTGTATCAGCAAGGTGATTTTCTCTTATATCAGGTTTTGAGAATGGAGCATAGATGAGATAATTTGTTTTCGTATCCTCAATTTCAAGAAAATACTTTGTGTAAAGCTGATTATCCTTTTCAAGTTTAAGTATCTTTGCACTATTTAGTTCAAGCGAGTCTATTTCAGCGGCGAATTCTGCATTATCATCATACCAAAATACAAGTCTGCGTTCTTCCGCTGTAAATTCCTCGTTTAATTTATCGGTAATTTGTTTAAGATTAAGCTCTGCCACTTTTTACACCTCGTATTTTATTTGATAGGCACAAGAACTTCAAGCTTCTTTCCGTCCTGAGCTGTCTGAACCTTTTCATAGTTGACTTTTACACCATCATCAAGGTCAATGTCAATTCTTGCAAGAGCAAGGTGAGAAATCTTCTCGTCATAATCTCTTGCTTCTTTAAGCTGTTTTAAAAGCTTATCCTTACGCTTTTCAGCAAGTGTTATATCACGGCTGTTTGTACCATTTTCTATTGCTTCCTGCATACGATTTATTTCACTTTCATACACTCTTTGAAGCTTATGAAGATATTCAACACGAACATTACCCGTTGTATCAGCGTTCCAGCGGTGCATATACACAATAGCTTTAAATCCATTTTGCTTGCCACTATCAAACATCCAATAAATAGGGCGTTTTTGATAGATTTTATTGTGGTCTTTGATAAAGTCAGTAAGGAAATAGTTTCTTATAATTTGACGACTTGTGTTTCCCTTGTTGCCAAGAGCATTTGCAATAAAGTCAAGGTTTTCTTCGAGTGTTTCAGTGCCGTAAACTGTCTTAACAAACTCTACAAAGCGACCGACAATATCATCCTCAAAATACTCCTCATCAGTTATCGGAATACAGTTATCGTCATCGGGGATATAGGTTATATATTTGCTGTTATCCCATTCACCGCCTGCATAAGCAAGTCCGCTTACATCAAGCGAATATCTTCCGAACATACAGCCGACTGCATAAGACACAAAGCTTTTTATATCTCTTGTCAAGTCTGCTTTTCTTACTGTAACGTCTTTGTCCTCAACTTCGGGGGTAAGCTCGTCCTGTAAGCCGTAAATATCTATGAAAATGCGGTTTAGTTCTTCTTCGTTTTGTTTTAGAGTGTTGAAACGTCCTGTACAAGAAGCATTCCAAAAATCATAACTGCATTCAATCAAAAAATGTTGTTTAAGTTCATCAATATTTTCTCTATTTTTAATATAAGTTACTTCGGATTGCATGTACAATAAAAACGGGTGCTTTTCAAAATCCCAGCTTGTTTCAAAGCTGTCCCAGTCGGTTTTTGATATGGAGATGTTTTCTTCTACGAGGGCTTCGATTCTTGGTTTTTGAGTTTCATCGATAATTACAGGCAATTTATTCATATTACCTGCAGTTAAATTCATTGTTGGTGCAATTACTTCAAAACACATTTTGCATACAATGGTGTTGAAGAAGCCTAACAAATATACTAGCCTATTTTTGTTATGAAGAAACATAGAATCACCTGCTTGATCAAAAATAAATCCTTCTGGTAAAAACCTTAATCCTATTCCAGAGCTACCTATTCTTTTCCACGAGATTCCTTCTTCAAAAAAATGCTTTTCATTTCTAATAACAGAACCCTTTTCATTTTTGATTTGTCGACCTTCTTCGCCCCATAAAACAACATTGTTATGGTTACCATACCACTTTTGATATTCACCACCACAATTATATAGCTTATATTTATTCTGTTTATTATAAATTGCGGTATCAATATAATTTGGTTCAAACCAAAACTTTACGTACTTATCATTGTTTCCTGTTTGCATTCCAGTACAACAATCAGCAAAATCAATAACCTTCTTATTCTCAAACGCCCTAATAAACTTCTCACTCACCCAATAAGCCACAGGCGAGCCAGGAATTTTTGAGAAGTTTTCTTGTTTGGCGGTGTGGCGGTTTTCTCCGCTTAAAAACTTTTCTTTCTTTTCATTTTCTCCATTTATATCAACCAATCGAACATAAGAACCTGTATAGTTTTTTATATATAAATTACAGTTTACAAAAGCTGTTGTCTGAACAACCTCTCCGCCGATTTCATCAAAAGCTCTTGCACCCAAATGAGCCATATTTATTGTTGTTTTGCTATGTAATTTTGCTCTTAGCTTTTCATAGCTTGACAAAAACATAAATGCGTGTTGCGTTATCATTGCATAATATCTGTTGGGCTTAGTCATTTCTCCACAACGTTCAATAAACACAGCAAATAAATCCGACTTGCTGTCAGGATATTTATTCTTCACAAAATCAGAAAGCTTTGCGTTCATTCCCGAACCACCCATATAAGGCGGATTTGTGCATACAACATCATATTTCTGCGATAAAATCTTGTACGCAGTAAGCATTTTTGAGAGAATTTCTCTGTAACCGTATGTAAAAATATCTTCCTCAAACTCATCAATAAGGGCGGCAAGTTCATCTATATCAAATTTTTTGACTTCAAGTAGTGAACCATAAGTATCAGCATTTATGAATTGCTTTGTAAAATCGGCAAGTATACCATTAAGGTTGGCAGTATTTAAAACGTCAAGCTCCTGAAAATTGCAGAGATTAGGTTTTACTCCACGAGTAAGAAAACGTCTGTCAGATGCTCTACCTTTCATCATCAACGCAAAATACGAAAGCTGATATGCACGTTTATCAATATCCGCACCCAAAATGTTGTTTTCGATTATTTTAACAGCTGCATCACGCTCTGTGTAACCCTGCGAAAGATAAATCTGCATAAGCACATCAAAAGCATAAACAAGGATATGCCCAGAACCCATACATGGGTCGATTAGCTTAATATCCTCAGGAGAAATGCTCTTGTATGCAGCTCTTATTTCTTCAAGCTGTGCCTTAACGCTATCTTCTTGTTCCGCTTCATCAAGATAATATTTCCATTCGGACTTATCAAAATTCTGATGTCCCTCAGACCATAATCTTCCGAGAGAATTCTCAATCATATAGCGAACAATCCAATCAGGAGTGAAAAGCTGTGTTGCAACAGGGATATTCTCGCTTGAAATTTTGATGTTTTTCTTTAAATCAGCAAAAACCTTGTCCTTTGCCTCAGTGTTGTAATACTGATACATCCATCCAATAATCTGCACCTGTTCCTTAAAATCTGCTTCTTCAATCTCATGAACAAGATGATATACAACACTGTCGGTATCTGTAAATGATAATGTTAACAAAAGTTCGGTATAGTTGTAGTTGTCTGTTTTTTCAAACAACTCAGGAAGTACGTCATTTAGCTTATTGCACTGTTTTATAAAAAGAAAACGGAAAAGTTCATCATCTTTTAGGTTGTTCATAAATTCTCTTTCAGCAGATGAAAACTCCATATCTGTTTCAAAAGGACTTGAAACCATATCAGGCTCATTTTTGCCTGACATTTCCGATGAAAGCACACGAACCCCTGAAGGAAGATAGCCGTTTACCTCCATAAAACGAATAGCAATAAGGCGGTTAAACCAAGTATAAGCAACTTCCTCAACTACATATTCAAATGCTTCTTTGTATTTGAGCTCCGTTGCTTTATTATTAATAGCATCAACAAGGCTTTTACGCTGCCTTATAGCTATACCCTCAACTTTAGCAGGTTCTTTTGTGCCTATCTCATAGAATTTGAGGTTGTCTGTTGAAGCAGGAAGTTCAGGAGCAATACTGTTTTCATTAATTCCAAGAAGCCCTGCTTTATATTTAATTTCTGCTATGAGCTTGTTTCTTGCCCATACAGCAAAATTTTTAATAGCGGTTTTATTCATAAGGACATCCTTTCTGTGTCATTAAAATTCAATTCTAATAACAGTATCTTCTTCAAGCTGTTTTAAAAGCTGAGTTCTTAGTCCTGAAAGATACTTTTCAATATCATCAGAAGTTTCAATCTCCCAGCTTGCTTCATGATTAAGCGTTTTTATGCTTACGTTTTTACGCTTCTTAACTTTAACAACAGGAGCAGGTATGCTTCCGTTATCATCGGGTGCAGGTGCTGGTGTGAGTTTTGTTTCTTCTATGTCTATTTCATTAAGACAACGAATTTTAAGTGTATCTGCTTCAATTTTTATATTCTGCAATTTAGCTACATTATTGCAGGTTTTAGCTTTTTCTCTTAAAGCAGAAAAACTATTGATGTATTTATCTCTAAGCTTGCTTTCACATAATTTACCTTTAAGGACTTCAAAAACTCTTGTTTTGGCTTCTTCAACAGCTTTTAGTATAGGTTCTGCCATTTCAGTAAGAAGTGCAACGTTAAGTGTTGCAAATTCATTAAGTAACTCGGGTAGTTGATGAATTTGACCATATGGTGATGATGATTTAACAATTTTTTGGATGCTCGCAATAGTATCTTCGATTTTTTTGTTAGCAATATACGTTTTGCTTTCTTCGTAAATAGAAAGATATTGACCAGCTCGCTCAAAAATCTTAATCTGTTCGCCCTTAAAGAATTTCTTTATTGGTTCATAATCATCTGCTAAATCAAGAAGATCATCATGCTTGGCATAAACCGCATTAAAAAATTCTATTGTAAACTGATTCTGAAGAATAGAATTTAAAAGGCTTTTACCGTCCTGAAGGGTTTTCTTTCCTGGATAATTGCATGTTGGTGTATACCTTGCTAGAAGAACATCTATTTCTTGTTTGAGCTGGTTTGCATATCTAAAAAAATCACCCATAATACTGTCATCGTCATCAGAAACAATTGAGATGCCGAAGAGTTCCTTGGATATTTCCTTTGCAGCCTTCATCTGCTTTTCGCCAGCTCTTGTTTTCTTTTCAATCATCAACTTTTCTAGAAATTCTTTTCGAGTGATGTATTTTATAATCTCCTGTGTTGTTCTATTAACCGTTGTAACAGCTTCGTTGTTAATCCATAAAGCTATATCACCATCCTTGAATAATTTAGCAACAAGCCATTGTACATCAGCTTCGTTAAAACCATATGGTGCCGCATAAAAATGGTTTGCAAGAGTTTTCAAGGAAACTTTAGTGTGCTGTGACTGAATGTTGCTAATATATTTTCTCATTTCATTAAGAGCAAGTGCATTAGGATTAACGCTCATTCCATCAATAGCTATTTGATTTTGTTTACTGAAAATGTCATTTATATCATTTTCATTTGTAGGTGTATCTATGTAAGTAAGCTTATGATATGTGTTTGAAACAAGTTTACCAATAGCTTCATTTATTTTTGATGTTGGATCTTTGGCTGATGTCTGTAAGCTACTACCATTTACAAATATATCAGCATTACGAAGCGATTCTTCAAGGTATAACTTTGCATTATCATTGTGTTCACGAAGCTCAGTTTTTTTATCTGCTTTAATTTGTTCATACTTAGTAACACCATTTGTTGAATCAACTCTTATGAACTTCTCAATCTGTAAAGCCATAGTGATTTCATCAAGAAAAGCACGATCATCTGGTAACGCAACCACAACACTGTTTGACTGCCCTGATAAAAGACGAAGAGTTATTTCATCTGTTGATTCTCCGCTGTTTGGGGTAATAATTTTCAATGACATAGGGTAAGTTTGATTTGCTTTATAAGGCTTATCATCTACAATCTGATTTATATTGAAAGAATATCTTCCATTTAAAGCAGAATGCTTATATCTCTTAATATCACAAATACTCTCAAAGATAAGATCCGAAATTTTAGCCGTCTTTTCAGCTGGATCAATAGCCTGTGCTTCAACAGCTCTGTTGATTTCCTGTTCTTCGTTAGTTAGGAAAACATAATTTTCTCCGCTTTTCTGAACATATGTCTGTCTAACAAGATTCTTTAAAGCGTCTTCAACTTTACTTTTAAGTTCAAGCCTATCCTCGTTAACATGTGATACCATAAGACTGGTTACATTATCAACATTAGATTTGATTTCCTTGACATATTTAATCATAAATAAAACTTTAAGTACATTAACGGTAAAGCAAGTTTCTTCATGATTTGGATTTATATATTCGTTATCAGAAGCTCTTTTAATAACAATGCTATGTGAGTGGTCGATAAATTCTCTTATTGGCTCATAAAACATATGGAATGGAACAATAGCACCTATTTCTTCTTCTTTTATGCTCATAGCAGACTCTTTAAATAAAGCAAGAAGGGAACGTTCTCCATCCGCCATATGCTTTCCAGAAGAGCTATATGTTCTTATAGCGGTTAGTACATTACCTGATAGATTGAACTGATAAGGAACAAACGGATATACAGCAGCAAAATTATCGTTGTCGGAATATAATTTCTTCTCAATACCATCATTAAATGAAATGAGATTTTTTATGACAGTGGACTTATTATCATAAAGGATGCGGAGACTCTGTGTACCTGTTTCATTTTTCTCAAGAATACGCTTTCGAATTACTTCATCTGCATTTGCTGATGAAAGAGATAGTCTTGTGTCGAAACGTCCTTGAATTTTGGAAAAATCATTTCCTTTAGTTTTTGTTACAGCGTCAATATCTTGTTGACTTGTTACAATAACCCATGCCTTACCTTTACAAGCTGTTCCAAGATCTTCAGTGACAGTTTGTAAGTTAAGCATAAGCTTAGAGTCATCAGCAATATACTGCCCGATTTCGTCAACGAGAAATACAACATGATGATTATTACCTTTTTTCTTTATGTACGTCTGAACCATTTTAGCGAAATCTTCAATACTGATAGAGTACGGTTCAGTAGCTTTTTCGCAGAAATTACGAGCTGCGTCTTCGCTCATAACACCAACACTAGATAGTGAAGAGCAGAGCTCGTCTTGAATGAAAATAGGAGAGTTTCTTTCTTCTATCCAAGACGAACCTGATTCATTCTCAAAGATAGATATGAATTCTTCATATTTTCCTTCATTAACAAGCCTTCTTTCAAGGTCAGCAATAAAAGGTTCGGAACCACAAAAGCCTTGCATTTCATTGAATGCCCTCAGAAATACATTAACAATAGCATCTTTCGACTGTTTTCCTGAACTTTCACCTTTGGAATCTACATTAAATAGAATAACATCTGTTGATGTATTCGCTGCAAGTTCTATGTCAGCAAGAACCATTGAGTCAGAAATTTTATTACCGTCTTTAAAGTAATCAACGGCTTTTTTTTCGGCAATCTCTTTATTTGCTAAGAGATGGGCAAGTGTCTTTAAGAAGTGGGATTTACCACTTCCAAAGAAGCCTGAAATCCATACTCCCATTTTATCTGTATTATCTACAATTCCTTTTTTGTAATTGTAGAAGAATGTAGCAAAGTGCTTTTGTAATTCGTGAGTTACAACATATTCTTCAAGTTCTTGTTTTTCAAGTGCCTCTCTTTCAGAAACCTCAGTTTTTGTTGTTCCTATACCTTTGTCAACTTTTATAACACCACGAATATCTCTATCGATTTTCTTTTCAAATATATTTTTTATTGTCATATCATTTACCTCTTATTCAACTATTTTGAATGCTCTATAATAGTTATCATCTTTAATTTCGCCATCAAATAATACAAGTTCCTGTCCTGTATATTTTCCAGGATAGAATAGTACAACAGGAACATAATCAATAACCATATGAAGATTATTAAGTATTGTATGTGAACGTAATATTGGATAACATTTACCAATGCCTGTTATGAAAACTATGGTTTGTTCTTTCAGCCGTTCTTCAATATACTTAATTAAAAGGCCGCTTGTTGAATTTACCTGCATAAGATTCGATATACCGTGGCTTAGTTTTTCAAATCCATTTTTCTTTTCTATGTCAAAGCATTTTTCTAGTCGATTTTTACTTTTAAGAATATCAATCATTATTTCATATAAATCAAAGACTTGTATATTATAATCATCAGAAGAGTTTTCGTTCTTATTTTTGATATATTCAACTCTTTCTCGTACTTTTATTTCATCTTCAGATGGATAATCGAAAATATAGTATCCGACTTCATTGCTTAAACCTTTGTTTTGTCTAAATGAAGTTTTTTTAATCTCTTCTTCAAGTCTATCTAATCTTTGTTCTAATAAGGTCATGATTAATACGCTCCCGTCATAGCTTTAATAATATCAGTTTCACCGTTAGCTTCAAGATATTTTTCAAAGAGAATATCAACAATCGGCGGATTGATATGTTTGTTATTACCACGTTTAATTAATAATTTTGATTCTGTTAAAATCGATATAAATGAGCTTTGAATTCGTTTTTTTGTTGGCTCTTTCCATACGGAAATTTCTTCACTTTGAATCATCTTATTATTTAAAAATATTCTTATATCTGATGTTTCAAGAGTTTCAATTCCAAGTATGACTTTTTCTCGATATACTTCATTTATAAATTCAAAAAATATGCGACTATTTCTCAATATACAAACAAGATTAAATAAACGTTGCGTTGATAAATCTGAATTGAAGAATAGTTCTATTGCATTTTCATCAAGAGTATCAGTTCTTCGCTTAATATATCCATAAACTCTTCTGGCTCTATATTCATTTGGAGTTCCAAATAAATTGTTTTGAATAATTGTGTCTTTAATTTCATCATCATTTAGATTATCCCTTTTTAATTTAAGATAATCTTTAAACTCTATAAACCAAAAGGATTCCGCTACTAATCCTGAACTATATTTTTGTGTTATCATTGTAAATCTCCATCATAGACTAAAAAATCAAAAAATGCTCGAAATTAATTTTCTATATATTTATAATTTTTAAAATAAACGCAACATAGTAACGATGCATTTAGTTTAAAATTAATAAAATTTATAGTTACTCAATATTATATTATACTTCTTTTTCACAAAAAAATCAAGCTTTTAGTGCCAAGATTTGTATTAAAATTAGGATTACAACTAAAAATATATAACCCATTCAATTATAAATGATTACACTAGTGTACAGGCATATTCACTCTTGAATTAAATCTGCATATATGTTATAATTGTCATAGATACGATTTTATTGAAATGAGGGTGTACTATGGCAAGACCAAAAAAACGCACAGTCGGTTTATCA
>JAEWXO010000089.1 GCA_023458875.1 Bacillota bacterium
ATAGCTTTTAATCGACAAACCACGTAGCATAACGGAACGCATAAATGCGTTCCCTACATTGAGCGTAACCCTCGTAGGGAACGGATTCATCCGTTCCGTGAAATTCATCCTGCGAAGTTTGAGTAAATAAGAAATAAAGGTGTTATGTTAATGTTCGGTTAAAAAGATTAAGTTATTGGTTTGGATTAGGCAGGGATTTCGAGTCGGCACGAGTCGACCGGGCTTTCCAATCGCCCTGGATCTTCGGACATATGACCCATATCGTTTTGTAATATTTGGACTTATTATATGAGATAATAATTAAGGAAAATTTAATATGAATGAAATTGAAAAGTATATTCAGAACAGACTGTTTGAACTACAGGATTTAAAATTCAGGGATTTTCAGTGTAAGCTGATACCGACGGTAAATCCTGATTCGGTTATTGGTGTGCGTACACCTGAGCTTCGCAGGCTTGCAAAAGAAATCTGTAAAATGAGTGATATCAATAAATTTATGGACGTTTATCCTCATAAATATTTTGAAGAAAATAACCTTCACGGGTTTCTTATAGAAACTGTTAATGATTTTGACAAAACAATAAAATATATTGATAGGATTCTTCCCTATGTTGATAACTGGGCCACCTGTGATTTAGTATCTCCAAAAATATTTAAAAAACATTTACCAGAGCTTCTTGAAAAAATAAAAGTATGGATAAACGATGATTATACATATACGATACGTTTCGGATTGGAAACGCTTATGCGTTTTTATCTGGATGAATATTTCAGAGAAGAATATCTCGACCTTGCTGCATCAGTAAAATCAACTGAGTATTACGTTAATATGATGACTGCATGGTATTTTGCAACGGCACTTGCAAAACAGTATGAATCGGCTGTTTCTTATATTGAGAATCACAGTCTTGATAAATGGACGCATAATAAGGCTATACAAAAAGCAGTTGAGAGCTATAGGGTAGACAAAGATCGTAAAGAATATCTGAAAACATTAAAAATAAAATAAAAGTAAAGGACATGGATGATTGAAATCCATGTCCTTTATGCTTTTATTCAAATACAAGCTTTTTAAAGGCGTCTCCGCGTTCTTCAAAGTTTTTAAAATCATTATAGCTTGCTGCAGCCGGAGACATTACACATATTTTGCCTTTTGCTGTGAGTTCCTTTGCGTATTTTACAGCACCATCGAGTTTTTGTGAAAAATAAAGCTTTTTAAAAAATTCTTCTGATGAGAATTTTTTATGAATTTCGTTATATATTCTTTGTCCTGAGTCTGACATTAAAATAATATTTGAAACACTGCATTCTGAAAGAAAATCGATGAGAACTGTGTAATCAATTCCTCTGTCCATACCGCCTATAATAACAGTATCAACGTTTTTGAGACTTGATATTGCCTGTATGGTGGCTGCACATATTGTAGAGATAGAGTCGTCGTAGTATCTTATACCATTCAGCTCGCCTATATATTCAAGGCGGTGGGGAAGAGGCTTATACGTGCACAGACTGTTAAGAATATCAGCAGAATCAATGTCTGCGAGTCTGCATACAGCATACGCTGCCGCTATATTGAAATAATTATGTTTGCCTACAAGATTTATATTGTCAACCGGTATTTCAGCTGTCTGTCCGTCAAAAATGATTCTGTTATCAGAAATAGATATGTCAGCATCAGAATCGGTAGCTGAAATTGATATTATTTTTGAGGAGCATTCGTCACTTGAAGGCAATATATCCTTATTGCATATCAGAATGTCATTATTCCGCTGGTGTTTATAAATGTTTTTCTTTGCGTCTTTATATTTTTCAAACGTTCCGTAGTGGTCAAGATGCTCTTCAAAAAGATTTAAAAATATCGCAAAGCTGGGGGATACACTCAGATTTTCAAGCTGGTGGCACGAAAGCTCAAATACTATTTTCGTTTCCGGATTAATTTTATCAATAACATCAAATGAAGGTATTCCAATATTTCCGGTAAGTACACAGTTTTTGCCGCATTCGGACAGAGTATGATAAATCAGAGTAGTAGTCGTACTTTTACCTTTGGTTCCTGTGATGCCGATAATCTGATCTGAATAATATCTTATAAATATTTCGGTCTGGGATGTAATTTTACATTTATAGGAGTCAAAAGGTTTTGAGAGTACAATTCCCGGGCTTTTAAATACAATATCATAATCGTCAAGACTGTCCTGATATGTGTCGCCTGTTATTAATCTGACGTTATCCGGCAGGTCAGGCACGGGGTTTTTATCAGCTATTGTAACTGATTTATATCCGCCTGCTTCGCCTATCCTTTTATATGTTGATCTTCCTTCACGGCCAAAGCCGAGAATAAGAATGTTTTTATCACTGATATATTTTTTTAATAGTTCAATCATATTTTTTCCCTTTATTTAAAGCATTTATTTTTTAGTATTTGCTCAAACTGCTCAGGTAAATTATTTGTACTGTTATAAAACGTGCTGAGCGTATCTTCTTTATTGCAATACTGACTGAAGAGTTCGGTCTTTTTATAGTATTCAAACAGATATGGCAGTTTTTTGTTTTCAGCTTCACGTTTTTTTATTGCCTGTGTTACAGAAAAATTAATTTCATCACGGCTTCCTACACATTCAAAAGGTTTTTCATCTGTCAGACCTATAAGCTGTCTGAACGTTTCAAGCATATCCTCCCTGTCAGCAATATTGTTTCCGAGAATATCGCACAAAGCTTCATATTCAATAAAAGGAGAGAGTATAAGGCATACAAAAAGACATTTTGAACAGTTTCCGCACCATGAATCTGATTTGCTTCCGACATTACAGCTTCTGAAAATTTTATGATAGGAAGTAAGTACAGAGAAATATTTTGCAATCTGAAATTCACTTAACGGTCTTAATATGCTGAAATAAAATACTCCCGAGTTAATATACTGCTTTTCGTAATTAACAAAATCATTTTCAAATTCAAAGCTCTTTGAGTACTGGTGATTTACATTTGAATCTTTGACGGTACTTTCATTTGCGCTTGCCTCATTTGAGAGAACGACATATTTTTTTCCGTTTATATAGGCTGCTATTACAGCTGAAAAAGCAACAATTGCTGAAAAAGGAGTATGTCCGTTTAAAAAACCCTCGGAGTTAAGGCGAAGCATGTTTTTGTCAAGGGTTCTGGTTGCAAGGACAATATCGGTATCATTATATCCCGCGTTATATGCAGACTGATATATCGAATTCCGGCGGTTAATCAGATAACAGAGATTATCCTCTGACATTTCGCTCAGAAGGTCAAGAGTGACAACAGAATCTTTTCCTCCGCCGACAGGTATAAGACATCCGCTTAAAATATTTTCGGTATTTTCAGATGAAGCGGTTTCCTTAATATCTGATGATGCTGAAATAATGTTCATAAATGAATGTGCATCCGTGTCAATACCGTTTCTGTAGAAAAATTCACCAAGTCCGTTAAAATACTGTGTTTTCAACCATTTTGCCTGTTTTTCATCAAGTGATCCGCATTCTATTTTTACAAGAGGCGAACACGTTATTTTCCAGTAGCTTATCAGTTCAACAAGACCAAGTGAAAAAACAAGATTATTAAGTATTCTGTCATCTGAAAATGATTTGGATGTATACTTTTTTATTGTCCATAAAGGTGAAAATTCTGACAATCCTGTTATCTGAAAATGATAGGATATATTTATGCTGTCATCAGTTTCAGTCAGATTGTAGCTTTTGTATATAAATTCAGGATACTGAGAACGAAATTTTATAAAATCTGACATTGTATTTTCCTCCCGTTTTATATGAAAAATTTCTGCATACTGAAGCCCCTGCAAAAAATGTAGTCTTCGATTGAATCTGTCATGGATTCAATTTTTATTTTTTTTCCTGACGGAGAAAAATATGAGATGTTTCTGTCGATTACTCCGGTCACAATTCCAAAAATATTTTTATCGTCCTTATTATAACATGCAATATCACCTGTACGCAAAGAATAAAAATCTGTTATTTCGCAGGAATTATAAAGAGTTTCAAGTGAATCCGGGTTAAATTCTGTGTTTGCATAAGCCTTTTCAATAAATTCAAGCTCGTTTTCTGAAAATGCTTCTGATACTATATTATCCATATTGAGGATATTACTGAAAATAGTATCGTATTTATTTGTTTCTGACATCTGATCACTCCAGTTAATTATTATTTATCTTTGTCTATAAAATCACCGCGGCTTATAACTATGTCATATCCGACAGATGAGATTCTTCTTTGCAGGCAGAACTTGCATTCTGCTGCTTCTTCTCCTGTACATATTTTGTTATCATAAAGCTCATAAAGCTTTCTGTATTTAACAGGCGAAAGATTAGGCATTACAATATTTGCGCCGGCTTTTATACCGAGTTCTCTTCCTTTTTCTGCGATTGTGCCAAGTGCTGTGGTTGAAGGGAGAAGAACAGTAGGGAACATAAGTCTTATAATAGAAAGCATTTTCAGGCAAAGCTCAAGACTTCCGTTCGGATATTCTTTAAACGGAGTATCCTTATGAGAGATAAACGGGCCTATTCCTATCATTGCAGGTTGAAGCTCCTGAAGGAATCTTATATCTTCAATAAGGTTTTCTGTTGTCTGAAACGGGGATCCGACCATAAATCCTGAACCTGTCTGAAAGCCTATGCGCTTAAGATCAAAAAGACATCTTTTTCTGTTTTCAGGATCGAGATTTTCAGGATGAAGCTTTCTGTAATGATCGTTGTTTGCCGTTTCATGACGGAGAAGGTATCTGTCCGCACCTGCATTATAATAGGCAAGATATGATTCGTATGATTTTTCACCGAGCGAAAGTGTTACAGCACAGTCAGGATATAACTTTTTAATACTTGAAATTATATCACACATTATCTCGTCAGTAAAGTAATTATCTTCTCCGCCCTGCAGTACAAATGTTCTGAATCCGAGTTTATACCCGTTTTCACAGCAAGACATAATATCATGCTTTGAAAGACGGTATCTGTCTGCATTTGCGTTTAAGGCACGTATTCCGCAATAATAGCAGTTGTTTTTGCAGTAGTTTGATATTTCTATAAGTCCGCGTATATACACGTCTGTTCCGTAATATTTCTTTCTTATACATTCTGCCTTTTCATAAAGATAATCCTCATATCCGGTTGATTCTATAAGTTCTTTAAGTTCGTGATCATCCGCATCATGGGTTAAGAATAATTTATCTATTATATTTTTCATATTTTACCTCAAATCAATTCTTTTTATTTTTCCGCTTATTGTTTTAGGAAGTTCCTCACGGAACTCGACTATTCTTGGGTATTTGTAAGGTGCGGTGTTTTTCTTTACATATGCCTGAATTTCTTTTTTCAGTACGTCTGTGCCTTCTTTTCCTTTTACAAGGACAATAGTTGCTTTGACTACCTGACCCCTTATAGGATCGGGTGCGGCTGTTACAGCACATTCGAGAACATAAGGAAGCTCCATGATAACGCTCTCAATCTCAAAAGGTCCTATCCTGTATCCTGATGATTTGATTACATCATCAATACGTCCGACATACCATAGATAGCCGTCTTCATCCTTCCATGCAGTATCACATGTATGATAATATCCGTCGTGCCATACTTCTTTTGTCTGTTCTTCATTGTTATAATAACCCTTGAACAATCCGCATGGGATTCCCTCATCGGTTTTTATTGCAATTTCCCCTGTTTCACCGTCTTTTGCAACTGAGCCGTCAGGATTAAGAATTTCAATTTTATAAAGAGGACTTGGTTTTCCCATAGAGCCTATCTTTGACTTTGAACCTACAAGATTGCATATGGCAAGTGTGGTTTCAGTCTGCCCGAATCCTTCCATCAGCTCAAGACCCGTTGATTTGTAAAATTGTTGGTAAACCTCAGGATTGAGAGCTTCTCCGGCTACAGTTGCATGCTCGATACAGGAAAGGTCATATTTTGATAAATCTTCTTTTATAAAAAATCTGTACATTGTCGGAGGTGCACAGAATGTCGTTATGTTATACTTTGCAAACATAGGAAGGATATCGTCGGCTTCAAATTTGTCAAAGTCATATGTGAATATTGCCGCTTCACAAAGCCACTGACCATAGAGCTTTCCCCACAGTGCTTTGCCCCATCCTGTATCAGAGATAGTGAAGTGAAGTCCCTGAGGATTGACATTGTGCCAGTACTTTGCTGTAATGTAATGTCCGAGAGGATATTTATGAGAATGCAGTGCTATCTTAGGATAGCCCGTAGTACCCGATGTAAAAAACATCAGCATGTCATCATTTCCGCATGCAGAATCAGGTGTGCGGTCAAATCTGTCACTGAATGCTTCAACCTCAGCGTTGAAATCATGCCATCCCTCTCGTCTGCTTCCTACTATAATTTTTGTTTCAAGGTCAGGATAATCTTCAGAACCAAGCTCAACCTGATGCGCAATATCTCCGTCTCCTGTACAGACAATAGCCTTTACTCCTGCTGCTTTGAACCTATATTCAAAGTCATGCTTTACAAGAAGATTTGTAGCCGGGATTACAATTGCGCCTATTTTATGGAGAGCAAGAATAGAGAACCAGAACTGATAATGACGCTTTAATACAAGCATGACCTTATCGCCTTTTTTTATTCCCAGTGACATAAAGTAATTAGCTGTTTTTGACGAGTACCTGCTGATATCACGGAATGACAATCTTCTTTCGGTTTTATCTTTGGAAATATGCAGCATTGCTGTTTTATCAGGACATTTTTCCGCAAGTTTATCTACTATATCAAAAGCAAAATTAAAGTTATCGTCATCAATAAATCCGATATCTTTAAGTAAGCCGTTTTCATCAACAGTCGTTTTAATGAACTTGTCTGCAATGTTTTTCTGTGATTTATGTTTTGCATGTTTTATATCAGAATATTGCATACCAAAGGAAGCTTCATCATTTTCATGTTTCAGTACGATTGCATAAAGTTCACAGTCAATTCCGTTAAGTGCTTTCATAGCATGCGGGGAGGAACTGTTATAATATATTGTATCTCCTTCATTAAGGATTTCGATATTGTCGTTAATCTGGATTTTCAAAGTTCCCTTAATTACTATGTCAATTTCCTGACCTTTATGAGTGCTGAATGTCATTTCTTCATCGTTCGTATAAGGAATCTTTACCCAAAAGGGCTCGGCAAGTCTGTGTTTGAATGATGGTGCAAGGTTGTTGTAAATAAAACCCTTTCTTCTTGCAATAGGAAGGCCTTCACCCTTTCTTGTTATAGTAAACGAAGATAGACTAGGGCTTTCACCTTCAAGAATATCCTTCAGATCAACATTGAAGATTTGTGAACATTTGTATATAAACGTAAATCCGAAATCATTTTCTCCTTTTTCAAGCTCTGTATATTGTTCAACGGATATACCTGTTTTCTGAGCCATCTGC
>JAEWXO010000090.1 GCA_023458875.1 Bacillota bacterium
GCTTTATTCACTGCAGGAACTGGAGAATGTTCTTTTAAACAACTGCGGAACATCAGAATCATTTGCAGGAAATGATATTCCTTCTGTAACAACTACTGCTGAAATAACAGAAAGTATATCTGAAACATCAGTTTATACACAAACAGAAATTACAGGTACTTTAATAACAGATACTGACACTAAGATAAAGTATGGTGATATAGACTGCAACGGATCTGTTGATATAAGCGATCTTACTTTAATGAGTCTGGCACTACTTGGCGATTATAATTTTACCGGAAACAGTGAAAAAGCGGCTGATGTAACATATGACGGAACCTTCAATCTCAGTGATCTTGCACACCTGAAGCAGTATATTATGAAAGATAACGTTGTTTTAGGACCGGCAAATGTTTAATTAATGTATGTTACTTTTTTACAAGTAAAAATACAGATTTATTTGTTTTATCAGTTATGAAGTAATACAATTTATGTAATGAATTGTATTGACAAAAAATGCAGTATATGATAAAATTGAAACGATATATGGAATATCAGGATTATATTTGGCTTTCTATATATTTATAAATAAAAAAAGATAAAAAAGAAGAATAACAGGACGGGACAAAAATGAAAGACAGTGATTTTATTGCCGGTTTATATAACGGCAATCATAAAAAACTAAGACGATTAATCAGGCTGCATTGTATCTCCTCTTCAACTGAAGATATTGATGACTGTGTAGAAGATGTTTTTGCATTTGCAGTCAAAAATATCTCTATAATAAAACAGCACCATAATAAAGAAGTATGGCTGAGTGTTGTGGCCAGGAACATTACAGAGAACTTTAATAAAAGATTTATTATCAATCTGAATAAAACTCCGTTATATTATAATGATATGCCTTATGATGAATATCTAATTGATAAACTTGAAAATGAAAGAATAAAAAAGAAATTCGCTGTTATAAAATTAATCGGGAGCCTGTCTGATGATTATAAAAGATTTTACTTTTTAAGATATAGCAGGGGACTTAGCTATAACAAAATAAGTGAGATAACAGGCGTATGTCCGAATACTGTGGGAATAAAGATCTCAAAACTTAATAAGCTACTGCGCAATGAAATGAAAAAAACAGTAAATCTCAGCGAAAACGGGGCAGAAAATGAAATAAAGCAAAGCTTTGTCCATATTTATGAATAGGATATTTATATTTTTAAAATGCATCAATAAACTAAAAATACGGCTGTTTGATTTAAGCAGAAAAATTCTCCTTATTGGAAGTCGTTTTTTATATGAAAAATATTGAACCTGTATAACTCAGTCGGGATTTTTCCTGACTCTGGTGGAGCATGATGAATGTTTATCTTCAGTAGATATACAGTTTCCCGCTGAAGATAAAAGTGCTGTTATGCAGCACTTTTCCCCATTAAAAACAAACAGGCACATATCTGAATAAATTCGGAGGTTATATTATGAGATGGGTAAATCTTTTGTCTCCACAAAAATGGAGCGATACGGATAAAAAAAATTGTTTAAAACAAACGGATTACTATGATGACTATATGCATATATGTATAAGTCATATGATACGGCATATGCAGGAAAAATCACATGTATTCCCATTGAATAAAGAGAGCAACTTCAGTACCGGATACACACATTCAGTTGAAACATCTGCAATTGCAAAGCTAATTGGTAGTAATATCGTCAATATTACAATCAAAACAGGAAAAAAAACCGCATTGAATGAAGTTGCAAAATCACAAATATGTGAATTGCTTTCGTGCGCATCGATGCTTCATGGTGTTGGAAAGCCCCCATTCGGAAAGTTTGGTGAGGGGGCTATACGGTTGTGGTTTAAATCAAATCTCAATAGAATCTACTATAAAGAAAAACCGCTGGCAGATGTAATGAGTGATCAGATGTGTGGAGATTTTTATTGCTTCTCATCTGCATCAAGGAATCTTCACTGCATATTCAGGTATAGCCGTTCTGATGTTAATCTTACATCCTCTATGCTCAGTACTCTTATTATTCCTTGCGAATCTGATAAATACAAAGGCTTATCACAAAGCGGATACTTATTTTCAGAAAGAAAGGAAGTTCAGAAGCTTTATGAAAGTGTTGAGTTATTGGGGAATAGGCACCCGTTGTCATACGTTATTGAAGCAGCAGACAGAATATCATCAATTACCTCAGTTATCGAAAACTCAGTAACATCAGGAATGATAACATGTCAGCAGCTGATGAATGAATTAAGACGCGAGGATTATTTTGAAGAGGACATAGCTCAGGAGGAGTATCAACGGTTTGCGTCTATTGTAAAATATCTTGGTGTATGTTACAATTCATCTAAAACAAGATTTACCACAAATTTTGAAACTATAGCAATGCAGAAATGGATAAGCTATGTACAGGATGAACTTGCTGAATTTGCTGCACAAAGCTTCGTAAATAATTATGAGGACATAATGAAGGGCGTTTATTTGTCAAATATTTTTGATGATTCGTGGTGCCGTATAATGCGAAATGCTCTGAAAGATGTTGAAAAAAAGTATATATTCAATTCTGAAATAATTATTTCCTTTAAAAACGGTGTTGACAGAATAATTAATTTTATGCTTGACATATTTGTAAATGCAGTTATCTATTACGATACTGATACAGAATTATGCAGCAGAGACCGGGGCTTGGTAACAATGATAGGCGAAAAATATAAAAGGGTTTATCGGAGATGCTCGAGAGATAAGGATGAAATTGAAAAGCTGTATTTAAGACTTGTAATGGTGATTGATTATATATGTGATATGTCAGATAAAAATTTAAAAAATATTTATAAAAAACTAAACGGAATATTTTAAAGACTGATATACGTTTTGTCATGAGTCTGAATTATTTTCAAACAGTACAATGGAGAATTATCCGAAAACATATACAACATAAACAAATTATTCTTTATTTGTTGGTAAATATTTTGGATGGATTTTTTAAATGGTTTATGCTATAATGTATTAGTATGGTTGTGCTAATAGATTTGAAGAAATCTATAATTGTACTTAAGTACAATAGTACATAGGTTAATTAATCAAAAAATTAACTAAGCAGAATAGATAAAATTATTTACATATATAATGTTTATACTTTTATCTGCAAACAAAATTCAAGGAGGTCCGATTGATGAGTTCAAAAACTACAAAAACAGTTCCTTTCAGCGGAACTGATGAGCAAAAAGCAGAACTCTTGAAGGTAATTGCTGAAAACAAGAATGACAAAGGTGCTTTAATGCCAATACTGCAGAAGGCGCAGGATATTTATGGATATCTGCCTGTTGAGGTTCAGACCATAATTTCCGATGAAATGAATATTCCTCTTGAAAAAGTTTATGGTGTTGTGACATTTTATTCACAGTTTTCACTGTCCCCGAAGGGAAAGTACAAAATATCCGTATGCCTCGGAACAGCATGCTATGTTAAGGGTTCCGGTGATATTTTCAATAAGTTACAGGAAAAGCTCGGCATAAGCGGCGGAGAATGTACTGCTGACGGAAAGTTTTCTCTTGAGGCATGCCGCTGTATCGGTGCTTGCGGTCTTGCTCCTGTACTTACAGTAAACGAGGACGTTTACGGACGTCTTACAGTTGATGATGTAGAAGATATATTAAACAAATACGCTGACTGATTATGATGACTGAAATTTCGCTTAATATTCTTGACATTGCGCAGAACTCTGTGCGTGCAGGGGCGAAGCTTATTAAGATAGGAGTCTGTGCAGACAGAAAAAAAGATAAACTCACCGTTATAATTGAAGATAACGGATCAGGAATGACAAAAGAGCAGCTTGAATCTGTCACAGACCCATTTTTTACAACACGTACGACCAGAAAAGTCGGACTTGGAGTATCATTTTACAAGCTGGCAGCAGAAAATACCGGAGGAACCTTCAGAATTGACTCTGAATCCGGAAAAGGTACGACAGTGGAAGCTGTTTTCGGACTTTCACATATTGACAGAATGCCGCTTGGGGATATTACAGCAACAATTCACTCACTGATAATTCTTAATCAGGATATAGATTTTATATACACATATCAGTTTGATGAAAAAAGCTTTACTGTTGATACCAGGGAATTCAGTGCTGTTTTAGGTGATGTTCCTTTTGATACTCCGGAAGTTTCAAAGTTTATTCATGATTATCTTAGTGAAAACAAAACTGAAGTTGATGGCGGGATCATTCTGTAATCAGCGTTCTTATAAATCCATAAGGAGGAAATTTTATGAAGTCACTTGCAGAATTAAAAGCAATAAAAGACAAGATGCAGAACCAGGTTGGTGTTCGTATTGAAAATGAATGCGGTACAAGAATAGTTGTCGGAATGGCTACTTGTGGTATTGCCGCCGGTGCAAGACCGGTACTCAATGCATTTGTAAATGGAGTTGCAGATAAAAAACTTGAGAACATAACAGTTACTCAGACAGGTTGTATTGGTCTGTGTCAGTATGAACCTATTGTTGAAATTCATGAACCAGGCAAGGAAAAGGTTACATATGCAAAAATGACAGCTGAAAAGGCTATGGAAGTAGTAGAACAGCACCTTGTACGTGGTCAGGTTGTCAAAGAGTATCTTATTGATATAAAATAACATTAAGTAACAATATACATTATAAAACGCTCTTTAATATATATTCGAGCTGAAAGGAATTAAATTATGTATCGTTCTCATGTTTTAATTTGTGGTGGTACAGGATGTACTTCATCAGGAAGTGCAGAAATTGAAAAAGCACTTATTTCTGAAATAGAAAAAAATGATCTTTCAAATGAAGTAAAAGTTGTAAAAACAGGATGTTTTGGCCTTTGCGCACTCGGACCTATCATGATTATTTATCCGGAGGGAAGCTTTTACTCTATGATTAAGATAGAGGATATTCCGGAAATAGTATCTGAACATCTCCTTAAGGGCAGAGTTGTAAAACGTCTTTTATATAAAGAAACAGTTACAGATGATGAAATCAAATCCCTTAACGAAACAGATTTTTATAAGAAACAGCACCGTGTTGCTTTAAGAAACTGCGGTGTTATAAACCCTGAAAATATTGAAGAATATATCGGCAGAAGCGGTTATGAGGCATTGGGTAAGGTTCTCACAGAAATGTCTCAGGACGATGTTATCCAGACACTCCTTGACAGTGGTCTTCGCGGCAGAGGCGGCGGCGGATTCCCGACAGGTCTTAAATGGAAGCTCGCCAAGAACCTTGTAAAAGAAGGACAGAAATATGTTTGCTGTAATGCTGACGAGGGCGACCCGGGTGCATTCATGGACAGATCTGTTCTTGAAGGTGACCCTCATGTAATAATTGAGGCTATGGCAATTGCCGGATATGCAATCGGTGCAAATCAGGGTTATATTTATGTTCGTGCTGAGTATCCTATAGCTGTTGAACGTCTTGAGATTGCTTTAAAGCAGGCACGTGAATACGGTGTACTCGGAGATGACATTTTTGGAACAGGTTTTTCATTTGATATCGGCCTGAGACTCGGTGCCGGTGCATTCGTATGCGGTGAAGAAACCGCTCTTATGACTTCTATTGAAGGCAACAGAGGCGAACCGAATCCACGCCCTCCTTTCCCTGCTGAAAAAGGACTTTTCCAGAAACCAACAATTCTTAACAACGTTGAAACATATGCAAATATTCCGCAGATCATTCTTAACGGTGCACAGTGGTTTTCAAGCATGGGTACAGAAAAATCAAAGGGTACAAAGGTATTTGCACTCGGCGGTAAGATCCATAATACAGGTCTTGTTGAAGTTCCTATGGGTACAACATTGCGTGAAGTTATAGAGGAAATAGGCGGCGGAATTCCAAACGGAAAGAAATTCAAGGCAGCTCAGACAGGCGGCCCTTCAGGCGGATGTATCCCGGTTGAACATTTTGATATTCCGATTGACTATGATAATCTTATCAATATCGGTTCAATGATGGGTTCAGGCGGACTTATAGTAATGGACGAAGATAACTGTATGGTTGATATAGCTAAGTTCTTCCTTGAGTTCACCGTTGATGAATCATGCGGAAAATGTACACCATGCCGTATAGGTACAAAGCGCCTTTATGAAATACTTGATAAAATTACAAAGGGACAGGGCACTCTTGAAGATATCGACAGACTTGAAGAGCTCAGCAATTATATAAAGGAAAATTCACTCTGTGGTCTTGGTCAGACAGCTCCTAACCCTGTACTTTCAACACTCCGTTATTTCAAGGACGAATATATAGCTCACGTAGTTGATAAGAGATGTCCGGCAGGGGTATGTAAGGATCTTCTCAGCTACGAGATTATTGCTGAAAAATGTAAGGGCTGTACAGCATGTGCAAGAGTTTGTCCTGCAGGTGCTATTACAGGTACTGTTAAGACACCACATGTAATTGACAAAACAAAATGTATCAAGTGCGGAGCTTGTGTGGAAAAATGTAAATTCGGTGCGATTATCAAGAAATAGTGGAGGAAGCATAGATGGAAAATATTAATTTAAAAATTAACGGTGTAGATGTTTCTGCACCAGCCGGTTCAACAATTCTTGAAGCTGCCCGTATTGCAAATATAGACATTCCTACTCTGTGTTTTCTGAAGGATATAAATGCAATAGGTGCTTGCCGTGTATGTGTTGTTGAAGTTAAAGGAGCAAGAAGCCTTGTTGCTGCATGCGTATATCCGGTAACTGAGGGAATGGAAGTATTTACAAACACTCCTAAGGTTCTTGATTCAAGAAAGAAGACAATTCAGCTTATTCTTTCAACACATGAAAGAAAATGTCTTTCATGCGTAAGAAGCAAAGACTGTGAATTACAGACACTCGCGAAAAATCTTAACGTAGAAGATGAAGAATATTTCGACGGTGAAAAAATACAATATGAAATTGACAACAGTGCAGCTCATATGTACCGTGACAATAACAAGTGTATCCTTTGCAGACGCTGCTCAGCAGTTTGCGGAAAGATTCAGGAAATAGGCGTTATCGGTGCAAATGAAAGAGGCTTCAAGACTCAGATAAGCAGTGCGTTTGAAATGGGACTCGGCGAGACAAGCTGTGTATCATGCGGTCAGTGTATTGCAGTATGTCCTACAGGTGCACTTTCTGAAAAGGACAACACATCAGAGGTATTTGCTGCAATAGCAGATACTTCAAAGCATGTTATTGTTCAGACAGCTCCTGCAGTAAGAGCAGCACTTGGTGAGGCTTTTGGTCTGCCGATAGGTACAAACGTACAGGGCAAAATGGTTACAGCTCTTAGAATGCTCGGCTTTGATAAGGTATTTGATACAAACTTTGCAGCTGACCTTACAATTATGGAAGAAGCACACGAATTCCTTGACAGAGTACAGAATGGCGGAAAGCTTCCTCTTATCACATCATGCTCACCGGGATGGATTAAATACTGTGAACACTACTTCCCTGATATGACAGAAAATCTTTCAAGCTGTAAATCACCACAGCAGATGTTTGGTGCAATTGCCAAGACATATTATGCTGAAAAGATGGGAATCGACCCTAAGGATATCATAATGGTAAGCGTTATGCCATGTACAGCAAAGAAATTTGAAATCGGTCGTGAAGATGAGAATGCTGCCGGAGTACCTGATGTTGATATTTCTATAACAACAAGAGAGCTTGCAAGAATGATTGACCGTGCAGGAATCAAATTCCTCGATCTTAATGACGGCCAGTTTGATGATCCTATGGGTGAATCAAGTGGTGCCGCAGTTATATTCGGTGCTACAGGCGGTGTTATGGAAGCAGCATTAAGAACAGCAGTTGCTACACTTACAAACGAAGATCCTGCATCACTTGAATTTACTGATGTCCGTGGTGTTGAAGGAATAAAGGAAGCATCTTATGATGTTGCCGGTATGACAGTTAAGGTTGCAGTAGCAAGTGGTCTTGCAAATGCAAGAGAGCTTCTTACCAAAGTAAAGAACGGTGAAGCTGACTATCACTTTATTGAAATAATGGGATGCCCTGGCGGTTGTGTAAACGGTGGCGGACAGCCTCTGCAGCCAGCAAACGTAAGAAACTTTACAGACTTAAGAGCAACCAGAGCAAAGGCACTTTATGATATTGACAATGCTTCTACAGTAAGAATGTCACATAAAAATGAATCAATAAAGAAGCTTTATGCTGAATATCTTGGCGAACCAGGAAGCCATAAGGCTCATGAAATTCTGCATACAACATTTGTTAAAAGAACAGTAAACAAATAATTTATAGTTTTATCTATTGAGAACTGCCCTTTGTTAATGAGGGCAGTTCTTTTTCTGCAAAATAAACACTGAAATTCCTTAAATCCTGATATTTCTTAAACGCAGTTACAGTTTTTATAACAGTGGTTGTATTTTGTTAGTTAGAGTGACAAAAAAAATATTTACAGTTGCGAAAGATTATGTAGTATGATAAAATAAGATATATAGAATCTGAAATTATAAAAAAGGAAAGGGTATAAAGTGTGATTAAGAGCGTCAGTTTAACCAAAAACTCTCTGCTTGGAAAAACAGCAGACATAACGATTGACAGAAAGCTTGGTTCAAGAAATATCAGGCATAAAAATATTTTATACAGAGTCAATATAGGTTATCTTGCAGCTGAAAAATATGCGGGACAGAAAAAGCATACCGTTTATATAATAGGCGCTGAAAATACTTCAGATACATTTGAAGGAATGATACTGGGGACTATCAGACACCATGATAACAACGAGCTTCTTCTGGTTGCTTCACCCGTCGGCAAATACTTTTATGAACCGCAGATACGTGAATGTCTTAATTTTTATGAAAGGCAGTATCAGTCTGACTATGAATTTTATATGGAAAAAGTCTGTGGTATAATATTATGGACAAAAAAAGACGGCAGTCCTAAGTTCCTTCTTGTAGAAAACAAGGACAGCGGCCATATTGGTTTTCCAAAAGGCCATATCGAATTTGGAGAAAGTGAGGAAGAAACTGCTGAACGTGAGGTTCTTGAAGAAACAGGAATAAGTGTTAGTATATCAGAAAAATTCAGGACTGAGTATACATATAATATAGAAAACAGCATTAAAAAAAGAGCAGTTTATTTTATTGCAGAATATAACGGGTACATTCCTAAACTTCAAAAATCAGAAATATCTGGCAGCTGGTGCCTTTCGTTTAAAGAAGCAGTCAGAAAACTTAATTATCCTCAGGATATAATTGTTTTAATGGAGGCCATGGACTTTTATGACAATAAAAGAAAGAGCATTGAAAGTATGTAATGAATTAAAAAAGATATATCCTGATGCAAAATGTACACTTAAATACAACAAACCATATGAGCTTGTAATAGCTACAAGACTTTCTGCGCAGTGTACAGATGCCCGGGTAAATATTGTTACAGATATATTATTTAAAAAATATACAACGCTCCGGTCATTTGCGGAGTCTGATATTAATGAGCTTGAAGGATATGTTAGGCCATGCGGATTCTATAAAACAAAGGCGAAAAATATAAAGGATATGTGTATTCAGCTTATAGAACGATTTGACGGGATAGTTCCTGACAATATTGAGAACCTTCTTTCACTTCCCGGAGTCGGGAGAAAAACAGCAAATCTTATAGTCGGAGATATTTATGGAAAACCGGCGATAGTGACGGATACACACTGCATACGTATAGCAGGAAGACTGGGGCTTACTGACAGCAATGGGCCTCATAAGGTTGAAAATGATCTTAAGAAGGTTATCCCCGAAGAAGAGGGATCTGATTTTTGTCATAGAATTGTGGAATTCGGCAGAGAAATCTGCAAAGCAAGAAAACCACTGTGCGAAATATGTACATTAAACAGTATATGCAGATACTATATTGAAAATAAAAAGGGCGAAAAAAAATGAAAAAATTAATATGTTGTCTGACAGCATTGCTTATAGCAGGATCACAAATCGTTACATATCCGCAGAAATATAATCACGATATTAATATTTCAGAAGCTGCGTCAAATCGTATAAGTGAAAACGGAATAGCACTTATAAAAGGGTTTGAAGGATACAGTCAATATGCATACTGGGACACCAGTCAGTGGACTATAGGATACGGTACAGGGGTACCAAGCAAAAATACATATCCCAATGGAATAACTGAAAGTGAAGCTGACAGACTTTTACGTAATGTTGTAACACGATATGAAGGGTATGTCCAGACATTTCTTGACAAATACAGTATTTCGGTAACACAGAATCAGTATGACGCACTTGTCAGTTTTACATACAATCTCGGAAATATATGGCAAAATTCCAGCGAAGTAACTATAAGAACATATCTGATAAACGGTATTTCAAATTATACAGATAAACAGATAAAGGATGCGTTTATGCTATGGTGTAAGTCCGGAGGTTCAGTATTACCTGGGCTTCTTATCAGACGTGAAAAAGAAGCTGATCTTTTTCTGTCGGACAAGCATACAGAGGAATTAAAGGGAGAGCAATGGCGTATTACGTCGGCTACAGGCGTACGGTTCAGAACTACCCCATCTACATCAGCCGGTATTGATGAGGTAATTCCCTACAACACAGTGATTAATGTGTCAGAAAAGCAAAACGGTGAAGGCTTTTTATGGGGAAAAACAGTTTATAACGGCAAAACAGGATGGTGTGTTCTTGATTATGCTGATTATATAAGAGGCAAGCTTGAAACAACAACTATTCCTGACGGAGATAAGTATGAACAATGGCGGATAGTATCCGATAACGGAGTCAATCTCAGACTTACATCTTCCTTGTCATCGCAGGTAATTAACATAGTACCGTATAATGCAATTATAAAAGTATATGAAAAATATGATGACGGCACATATGTATGGGCAAGGACAGAATATAGCGGAAAGCCCGGATGGTGTGTTTTAAATTATGCATCCAAGGTTCAGGGGACATCAGATAATGTAAAAATAAACGGAATACGTATACAGACACTTCCTTCAAAAATGAATTATACAGCAGGCGAGATTTTTGACAATTCAGGTATGAGCGTGGTTGCTGTTTTGAGTGACGGAACCGAGAAAAATGTAAGTGATTACGGATGCAAGGGAAATACAAATCTTCCGGGAATAAGTATAATTACAGTTGAGTATCAGGGCGTTACCGCAGACTTCTCTGTGCTTGTAAGCCCGTCGAAGGGTGATATTAATCTTAACGGTGCATTTGATATTGAAGATAACTTCTTTATAAAAAAGTACGTACTTAATGATAATGTAGATGAATCAATAAAACAACAGGGTGACATAAATGGGGACGGGATTATAAATGTATTTGACAGCATGCATTTAAAAAAGAAATATTTTAATTAAGATAAGAGTCCCTGTACAGTTTTATAAACTTCATGAGGGTAATAATTATTTCCCGACATTTTTTAGGTCTGTTTTTGACAGGTAAAGTTTAAATATAAAAACGAATAGGATTAATAAAACAGGGAGAGTGGATGAATCAAATAATGGGTAAAATAAACAGGATTATTTATTTTATTAAAAATACTACAGTAAAACAGCGTGTAATAACAATAAGTCTGACAGTCAGCTTTATTATTTTATCCGTTGTGTTAATACTGGTGATTAAAGAAATAACATCATTTTCAGAGGTTGGTACGATAGCCGAAGAAGTAATTGAATATGATGAATACGGAATTCAAAAACAGGGAATGTCTCAGCATGAATATAATCTTGATAATATTGTCACTGAAAACGGCTATAAATATTATTATGAAAATGGTCAGCGAAAATCAGCAGCGGGAATAGATGTATCATATGCACAGAAAAATATAAACTGGACAAAAGTTAAAGCTGCGGGAATTGACTTTGCAATGATAAGACTTGGATACAGAGGTTATCAGACAGGTCTGCTTAACCTGGATGAATTCTATCATAAAAATATTCAGGAAGCAACAGCAGCAGGAATAGAAACCGGAGTATATTTTTTCTCACAGGCATTAACAGAAAAAGAAGCTGAGGAAGAAGCCGAATTTGTAATACAAAACATACAAAGCTTTAATATTACATATCCTGTTGTGTTTGACTGGGAGGTAATAACCAGTGGCCCTGCCAGAACGGATAATCTTGAAGGCAGTATGCTTACACGCTGCTGCATTGCATTCTGTAAAAAAATTGAAGAAGCAGGGTATAAACCAATGGTATATGCTTCACTCAATTTATTGAGAAAACAATACGATAAATATGAAATCAAAGAGCTTACAGGATATGATTTATGGCTGGCTGAGTATAAAGAATATCCTGAATTCCCCTATGAATTTAAAATGTGGCAATATACAGACAATGGTTTTATAGACGGTATAGAGTATCCTACAGATTTAAATGTGTATTTTAATGTTAATTAATCAATAAATCTTTAATATTATAATTATTTCCTGAAAATGATTAGGGAATAATTTTTATTAAACTGTACAAATCTTACAGATAATTGTGCTAAAAAGCACAAAATAGATACTAATAGTAAAAAAAATAAAGGTAAATTACTACTTTACAATTAAAGCGACTTGTGATATAATATAAACATCTGATGTATAAAACTTAAAAAAAAGTCTTTATAATAATAACTCAAACTTCGCACATCAAAAATAGTTGTGCATATTGAAAATTCAATATTTTATACAGTATGAAAAAGATTTCAATAGACAAATCATGCGGCCTTTAACTTGATTTTTAATATATCTGGAATAGATGCAAGAAACTTTTCAACAAAGTCAGATATCTCTTGTTTAGAAATTGTTAAAGCTTCGTTGACTGTGTTTGTAAATAATTCCATAAGCAAATTAAATGACTGCGCAAACCAGCTATCAAACAAAACATAGCTAGTGTACTGTATCACCGACATTCAATTAAATTTATAGGATATTTAAATTATAAAACTTGATTATATTCAGAGTATTAATTATCAAAATATCTATGATACGTTACACTAGTGTATTGGCATATTCATATATAAACTGAAAATTATCCAAATCAGGATATAAGGAAATCAATTTAACACGAGCATCTTTAGTAAGTGTTTTAATTCTTCATTTGATAAACGGACTGTGCGTTTTTTGGGTTTTGCCATAGTACACCCTCATTTCAATAAAATCGTATCTATGACAATTAT
>JAEWXO010000091.1 GCA_023458875.1 Bacillota bacterium
GAACAGCACTTCTATTAGTGGAATACACAAGATATTATCAACGTCTTAAATGGGAAAACTAAAATTTCTGTTGAAAACTCAGAAATTTTCATTCAGGACTTTTCAAAGTCCTGAACAGTTACAAAATATTAATATACAATAATTTTGACTTTTTTACATTACAATAAAATGTGTAATAATTTATTTGATACTAGTGTAACGTATCATAGATATTTTGATAATTAATACTCTGAATATAATCAAGTTTTATGATTTAAATATCCTATAAATTTAATTGAACATCGGTGATACAGTACACTAGAATCATATACAGGAATTTTATCAGGTTGTGAAAAAATAACCGGAGCTGAAAATGACTGCACAAAAATATTAAAACTGATTGTAAAAAACATAAAAGTGTGTTAAAATAATCATATCAAATATTTTAAGGACGTGTT
This sequence comes from Bacillota bacterium, assembly GCA_023458875.1. GTDB lineage: Bacteria > Bacillota > Clostridia > Oscillospirales > Ruminococcaceae > HUN007. The sequence continues at coordinate 438 of JAEWXO010000091.1, forward strand.
TAATTGAATACATTAAAAATAGTTTGTCCGTGTCACTTCGGACTGGAAAGTGTTCTGACATATGAAATTAAAAAAATCGGAGGGGAAAATGTTAAAGCGGATAACGGGCGCGTTACATTTGACGGCGACTTTGAAAAAATTGCAAGAGCAAATTTATGCCTTTCAACAGCAGAGCGTGTCCTGATACAGCTTGCTGAATTCCCTGCATTTTCATTTGAGGATCTGTTTCAGGGTGTGAAAAACATTCCTTTGGAAGATTTTATATGCAAGGCGGATGCATTTCCTGTAAAGGGATATTCGCTTAACTCCAGGCTGAAAAGTGTACCTGACTGTCAGTCGATAATAAAAAAAGCTGCTGTAGAACGACTTAAAGGCAAGTATGGTGTAAACTGGCTTGAAGAAAGCGGCCCGGTACATCAGCTTCAGTTCGGAATTATGAAGGATATCGCAACAATATACCTTGATACAAGCGGTGCAGGACTACACAAAAGAGGATACAGAAAAAATGCAAACCTCGCACCAATAAAGGAAACACTTGCAGCAGGAATTATCGATCTTGCACATGTCCGTGAAAACACATTTGTATGCGATCCGTTCTGCGGAAGCGGTACGTTTCTGATAGAATCTGCGTTAAAGGCACTCAATATCGCACCGGGAATTAACAGGAAGTTTGCAGCGGAAAAATGGGATGTAATTGAAAAATCAATATGGTTCAATGAGCGTCAGAGAGCAGTTTCACTTGTAAAAAAAGACGCCCTTTTCCACTCTCTTGGATTTGACATTGACAGTGAATCTCTTACTCTTTCAAATGAAAATATCCAGAAGGCCGGTATAGCCACAAAGGCAAAGGCAGAATTCGGGGATATAAGAAATTTCAACAACATTGAAAATGCAACCGTTATATGCAATCCTCCGTATGGCGAACGAATGCTTGAGCTTAATCAGGCTGAAGAGCTATATAAAATTATGGGAAAGAAATTCAGCAGAAATAAAAATAACACATATTATATCATATCTCCTCATGAAAACTTTGAAACATTTTTCGGAAGTCCGGCCGACAAGAGGAGAAAATTATATAACGGCATGATTAAGTGTCAGCTTTTTATGTATTTTAAATAATAAAGATTAAAGCTATATTATAGCAGAAATATGATTTCCCCCGCATGCTGGGATATAATGTACTCAGAACCTCACACATTTTTGTGTGTCTGCTCTAAGTGTAATAATATCAGGACAGGCGGGGGAAATTTTTTCTGCTCAGTCGTATTGATATATACGGCTGAGCAGAATGCTGAAAAGATATTTGCCTTTTAAGAGTCATTATGCTTATTTATGTATATTGCATGTAGCGCAGTTTGATGATTTATAATATCCGTACCCGCCTACAGGACATTTGTCATTTGCAATCAATCCGCTTTCTGAACAGTATTTTTTATATATTACTGTATCACATTCAGGAAATTCAGCGTCTGATTCATAATTGTCAGCATATTCACCAAACACACTATACCATATACTGGACGAATCAGCGTTTCTTATTGCCTCTGAGTTTCCGCCGTTAGGATATCCTAACCATATGCCGGATACAAAGTCGGGTGTAAGTGCGATAAAAGTAATGTCACGCCAGTTTTGAGTAGTACCGGTTTTTCCTGCTGTTTCCTTGTTGCTGAGTCTTGCATTTACACCTGTACCGCCTGACTCATTTATTACAGTCCTGAGAAGCTTGTTCATTACATATGAGGTTTCAGCGCTTACTGCCTGTTCACCCTCGACATTTTCGTTATCTATAATTATTTCTCCGGAATTTGTATCTAAGGCCTTACTGATAATGCTTGCTTTGTAATATTTTCCACCGTTACCGTAAGGCACATATGCATTTGTAAGGTTTATCATCGTAGGCCCGGTTGAGGTGCCGCCGACTGCAAGTGATGAATATGTCATATCATAAACAGGGTCAAGATCAAGATGAAGGTTTTTGGTCGCAAATCCGTATACTGCATCGAGCGTATAGTTATAGCATATCTGAGCGGGGAGAGTATTTATTGAGCGCTTGAGGAAGTACTGTACAGGGTTTGTGCGTCCTGTCGGACGACCATCGTAGTTGGTAGGCCATTCTTCAGTTTCGGCAACTCCTGCCGGAAGCGCTACATCGTCAAACATTGTTGACCATGTGATTTTGTCTGTTTCCAACGCATATCCATATGTTGTAACAGGCTTTATTGTAGATCCGCATTGTCTGTGTGAACGAAAAGCGTTGTTTAAAATATAGCTTTCTTCTTTATGTCCGATCTGTCCTGCAGTTGCCAGGATGTGTCCCTTGTAATCCATGACAACGAATGACGACTGTACTTTTTCACCGTCTTCACTCAGAGGCTGTGGGAAATACCAATACCAATCAGAATATTTTTCTTCAAGCTGTGACTGCATATCCTCATCAACGGTAAGATAAAGCGTATATCCTCCGTTTTTAAACATGTTCATTGCTTCTTTTGAGCTTATATCATATGTTTCAGAAAGATAGTCTGTAAACTCCATGATTCCCATATCAAGCGCATATGAATTTACATCAGGATTTTCAAAGTCACCTGTGTTTTTTGTAAACTTCTTGTAGTCAGGATATTTCTGCTGGAATTCAGGCATGTTTGTTACAAGAATTTTCTCATTCATAGCATTATCAAACTCGTCACATGAAATAATTCCAAGCTCAAACATTTTTGAAAGACAGTATTCCTTACGTTTCATATTAATATCATAGTTTTTTGTAAGATTATAGTAGTTAGGCTCCTTTGGAATAGCCGCAAGACAAGCAGCTTCTGCAATAGTGAGTTCGGATGCTGTTTTCCCAAAATATCCTATTGATGCTGCTTCTATTCCGTACATATTATAGGTGTCAATCTGGTCAAAATATATTTCATTTAGATATGATTGAAGAATATCATCTTTAGTGTATTTTTTTTCAAGCTTCATTGCAGTAAAAATTTCACGTATTTTTCTTTGCCATGAGTTCTCATTGTCTCCGGTAACATTTTTTATAAGCTGCTGCGTGATTGATGAGCCTCCGAAATATGAATCACTCATGTTCAGAGAGGAGAGTGCAAGATTTGCAACAGCCGCAGCTGTACGTTTATAGTCAACGCCGTCATGTACATAAAAGCGTTCATCTTCTGTACAGACAAATGCGTACTTTACATATTCGGGAAGCTTTGAAAGATCTGTTGACAGTCGGATATTATGATCCTCAGGCGTTGCTTTGTATGCAAGCTTATATTCCTTTGTTTCGGGATCCTTTGTATAGACATATGAGGAAAATGACTGTACTGTGTCTTTAAGCTCAATATTTGTTTTTGAATCTGTAAAGCTAAGGATATAGACGGTGACTACGGTTCCAACTATGGTTCCTGTAATAATAAGTATAAGCAGAACTGAAAATGCTGTAGTAGCTGCGATTGAAATGAGCTTTCCGGCAATATGGTAAATAATAAATAAAGTGCGAAAGTTTTTTGATTCTGGTGGTTTTTGTCCTTTGAACAGATTGTATTTCAGTTTCGCTACCCATTGTGCTTTTGTATCAGACCTTTTGCGGGAATTAGAAGATGTTTTTTTTATCATGAACTGATATCAGCTCCTTAAAAATTTACAGATTGTTTTGTTGTAAAATACGTAATCATGAATAAATTAATTATATCATAAAAAATTAATCATGTTAATAAAAAAATAAAAAGTTTACAATTGATTTATAAATTGATAAAATAACAAAAAAAGGCGGATAAATATTCATATCCGCCTTTATAATTTATTCAGTTGGTATGCTGCTGTTTAATGTGATGTACAGTATGCGCAGTTTGATTTTTTATACCATCCGTAATCACCGCCAGGACATCCTGGATTTGCAAGGAGTCCTGTAGACGAACAGTATCTTGCATAAATTACTTCATCTTCACCGCATTCGGGGAATTTATTTCCTGTTGCAGCAGCGTTTGCATATGTTCCAAATACATTTAACCATATTTTGGCTGAGACTGCGTTTTTGATAGCAGATATGTTTTCACCATTAGGATATCCGACCCAAAGCGCAGAAACGAAGTCCGGAGTAAGTCCTACAAATGTGATATCACGCCAGTTTTCGGTAGTACCTGTTTTGCCGGCAAGTGTTGTGTTGGAAAGCTGGGCAGCGGTACCGGTACCGCTTGTAATAACCTTCTGCAGAAGCTTGTTCATTACTTCAGCTGTAGCTGCACTTACAGCAGGTTCACCTTGCTGCTGATCATTGTCAAATATTGTTTCTCCTGTTTTACAGTCAACAGCTTTTCTTATCATGCTGGCCTTATAGTATGTTCCGCCGTTTCCATAAGGAATATATGCGTTTGCAAGATTTATAACGTTCGGACCATAAGATGTACCGCCGACACACAACGGTGAATAGTTTACATCGAGATTAGGATCAAGCTGGAGATGCATTTTCTTAGTTGCAAAGTCAAAGATTTCTTTAAGTCCGTAGTTATTTGCAATCTGTGCAGGGAGTGTATTTATAGATTGTTTAAGAAAATAATTTACAGGATAATATCCGCCTGACGGCTTACCGTCATAGTTATCAGGCCATTCATTTACTTCCGCTTCACCTGCAGGAAGGGGACGGTCATAGAAATATGTAGACCAAGTAATCTTGTCGTTTTCAATTGCATATCCATATGTTGAAACAGGTTTTATTGTAGATCCTGGCTGTCTGTGCGTCAGATATGCATTGTTCCATCCGAGGTTGCCTGTTTTAGGTCCTATCTGACCTGCAACTCCAAGTATATGACCATGGTAATCCATAACGGCAAGTGCAGACTGAACTTTTTCATCAGTGTCGCTTAATGATTCAGGGAAGTAAGTCCAGTCAGCATATGTGCTGTCAAGGTGTGCCTGGACATCGCTGTCAACAGTAAGATAAAGCTTGTATCCGCCTGTATTGAACATGTTGATGCCATCATTTAATGTTTCAAGTTCATTTTGTTCTTTGAGATAATCACCAAACTCATATATTGCAGTATCAACTGCCCATGAGTTTATTTCAGGGTTCTGAAAATCGTCATCACTCTCTGTAAGCTTTGTATATACCGGATATTTTGCCTGAAACTCGGGCATTGTTGTAACGAGTATCTGCTGATTAAGAGCGTTTTCGTACTGATCCGATGTAATCACTCCAAGCTGGAACATTTTTGAAAGAGAGTATTCCTTTCGTTCCATGTTTTCGTCATAGTGATAAGCAATGTTGAGTGAATTAGGAGATTGTGGAATGGCTGCGAGAGTAGCTGCTTCTGCGATTGTAAGTTCAGATGCTGATTTTCCGTAATAGCCTATTGATGCAGCTTCAATTCCGTACATGTTGTATGTTTCAAGCTGTCCGAAATAAATGGTGTTTAAGTACGACTGAAGGATTTCATCCTTGGTATATTTTTTTTCAAATTTCATGGATGTAAAGATTTCACGCATTTTTCTGTCCCAGGTCTCTTTGTCATCACCTGTGATGTTTTTTATAAGCTGTTGTGTAATTGTTGAACCACCAAAAAATTCTTTGCTCATTCCCACCTGAGATAGTGCAAGGTTTACAACAGCAGCCCCGGTACGTTTGTAGTCAACGCCTTCGTGCGAATAGAAACGTTCATCCTCTGTACATACAAAGGCATACTTTACATAGTCAGGGAGGTCATTAAGATCTATTGATATTCTGACATCGTGTGATGCGGGAGTTACCTTGTACACAAGATCATAGTCATTTTTTTCTTTGTTCATAACATATATGTATGAAGCAAAGCTCTGCACTTCTTCTTTTAGAGGTACAGCCTGTGTTTTATCCATAAATCCCAGAATATAAATAGTTACCACTGTGCCGACTATAGTTCCTGTAATTATAAAAATAAGAAAAAAGGAAAATGCCGTTGTTACTGCGACGGAAAAAATTTTCCTTATAATATAAAACAGAATGAATAATGCTTTTGATTTTTTGCTTTCCGGAGGCCTTCCGCCGTAAAATTCTTTTTGACGCTCTTTTTTCCTGTACGCAGAATCTTCTTTGTAGTCCATAATTATCTCATGTAACTGTTCATAAATGTCCTGCTTTATAAAATGAAGCTTTTCTTTGAATGAACCCGGGGGAGCAATAAATTTGTCAGAGAGGACGTCTTCCTTTTCATTATCCGTACCTGTATCATTTTCATTGCTTTTATCTGGGTCAGTATTGTTAAAATCAAACTGATAATTGTAATCTCTGTATTCCTGATTGTCGTTTTCAGGTAGTCCGTCAGGCTTTTCTGAATTGTAAGGGTTATTATTTTCTGTATTCATGCATATGCTCCTTTCAGATTGAAGAAATGATTATTATATAGGAAAATCATGGATTTTAAATGTATGAAGTACATAAGTGCCTGTCAATACATCAAAAAACGGCTGATTTGCTGTCGCTTAAATACATTTCAACAATTAAATAAATTATATCATACAATTTGAGATTTGTTAATATAGTTTTTAGTATTAAAAAATATTTTGTCATTAATACTTTTAAATTATAATTTTTTACTTATATTTTGTGAGGTTTGCTGATATAAGTGTATTTTATTTTTTTTGTTTATGGCTATTATCACAAACCTTACAATTTGTAGATTTATAGTACCCGTTACCGCCGACAGGACAGTTTTTTGATGCAATAAGCCCGGTTTCAGCACAGTATGGTGAATTGATAACAGTGCTGCATTCAGGGAAAGAAGCATCTGATTTGTATTCATCAGCAAAATTCCCGAAAACATTTTTCCATATTTCAGATGAACTCGCATTACGTATAGCATCAGGATTTTCACCGTTTTCATATCCTAACCAAAGTGCGGAAACGAAATCCTCTGTAAGGGCAACAAACATTATATCACGGAAATTTTCAGTCGTTCCTGTTTTTCCTGCATTTTTTTTGTTTGTAAGCAATGCCTGCTTTCCGGTTCCGTCAGTTATTACTTCACGAAGCAGCTTGTTCATAATGTAGGCGGTTTCCTCACTTACGGCACGCGTGCCGCCGTACATATCGTTTTCAAGATATATATGAGGTGATGAAGCGTCTTTTATACGTTTAATTATGTGTGCTTTATAGTACATTCCTCCGTTTCCGTATGGCATATATGCATTTGTAAGGTTTATAAGATTCGGACCTGTGCTTAGCGCACCGATGCTTAAGGAAGCAAACGTCATATCATTCTGCGGATCAAGCTGAAGTCTGAGATTCCGGGCTGCAAAACTGAAAATATTTTCAAGTCCCAGTTCGGCACATATCTGTGCAGGTGTGGTGTTATATGAATCTCTTAACAGCTCGTGTACAGCCATACGTTTTCCGGTAAATGATCCGTTGTAATTGTTCGGCCATTCCCCTTCCTGAACAGTGCCTGCAGGAAGGGGAGTGTCATAATAAAAGCTTGACCATGTAATAAAGTCATTTTCCAGAGCATAGCCGTATGCAGTAAGCGGTTTTATTGTCGAACCGGGTTGTCTGTGTGCATTAATGGCATTATTCCATCCGAGTGTTGTTTTAGGACCTATGCGTCCTACAATGCCTTTTATGTTTCCTTTGTAATCCATTACTACAATTGCTGACTGAATTTTTTCTTCGACAGGATGACCGTCTGAATCGGTATAGGATGCTGTCCTCTCAGGAAAATATGTATAGTCAGAATATTTTTCTTCAAGATATGACTGAATTTCATTATCTGTCGTCAGATAAATTTCATATCCGCCGTTCATAAATCTGTTTAATGCTTCATCATAATCTACGTTCTCGGATGCGGTCATATATTCGCAGAATTCTGAAATAGCAGTGTCAATAATCCATGTAGTCGGTTCGGGATTTTCAAAGTCAGATACATAATCTGAAGGATGCTTAAAATCCGGATGTATCGTTTTGAAATCATCCGTGCCTGCAATGATTATTTTTTCAGCAACAGCGTCTTCATATATCTGCGGTGAAATTACTCCGGATTCAAACATTCTGCGAAGGCAATAAAGCTTTCTCTGACAATTTGCATCATAATCAGCGTATGGGTTTTTATCAGATGGCTGCTGTGGAATGGCAGCAAGTGAAGCCGCTTCAGCAACTGTAAGCTCACAGGCACTTTTCCCGAAATAACCAATAGCCGCGGCTTCGATTCCATACATGTTATATCCGTCAGAGGTTTGTCCGAAATATATAATATTAAGGTATTTTTCAAGAATCTGATCTTTTGAATAATTTTTTTCAATGCTTACGGCACGAAAAATCTCACGTAATTTTCTCTGTACAGAAATTTCATTATCAGAGGTAATATTTTTTACAAGCTGCTGCGTAATTGTAGAACCTCCTGTCATATCCGGTGATGATAAGCCTGTGTATCTGCATATTTCTTTTACACATGCAACAGCAGTAGTCTGTATATCAACACCTTCATGAGAGTAAAAACGTTTGTCCTCTGTACATACAAAAGCAAGCTTTACGTATTCGGGAAGATTATCTGCGCTTATGTCTATCTGAATGTTTTTTGTGTCAGGGGTTGCTTTATATATAATATCATATTCATTTGTATTATTGTTTATGATATAGATATATGAAGAGATTACCTTTTCTGATTCGGGAAGTGAAAACTCACTTGTGGTCTGTATAAATTCAACTGCATAGATAACAGCAGCCAGTGATGAAATTATTATAATTATCATTGCAATAAGTGTAAAAGAAAATACCGATGTTGCGATGATCATGAAAAATCTTGAAAGTAAGCTTATAAATTTTTTCATAACTTCCTCTTTGGATTTACTATTTTGTTATCTGGTCCGTATACATTATATCACAGAGATAATGTAAATTCCAGTTATTTGAATAAATTTTTTTCAAAGTATTAAAAACAGGCAATACTTTGGTATTATAGTAATAACAAAGATACTGCCTGTCGCAAATAATAAAATTAATTTTTTTAACGTAGCTTTGACAGATAAAAAGGCCGGTTTCATTAAAATATCTCAGACAGTAATTCCAAGAATTTTTTTTGCCATATTGATTTCATTTTCAGACGGAGCAGGAATCCCTTCAAGCCTGTAGGGAACACCGATTTCATCCCATTTGTATTTTCCCATAGTGTGGTATGGTAGTATGTCCACACGCTCAATGCAGCTGAATTTTTTTAAATATTCAGACAGACGCGTAAGCTTGTCTGGGTTAAGTGTGTACCGGGGAATCAGAACATGTCTTATCCACACCGGTTTTTTTATTTTTTCGCAGAATTCCAGTGTTTCAAATGTATTTTTGTTACTCTGTCCTGTAAGTGAAATACAGTCGTTTTCATCAATTTCCTTTATATCGAGGAGAAGCATATCTGATGCCTCAATAGCATTCCGGGATTTTTTCAGTTCAATTGCACCTGATGTGTCTATTGCAGTATGAAGTCCGTGTTTTTTGCACTCCAGTATGAGTTCTTCACAAAAATCACTCTGAAGAAGCGGTTCGCCGCCCGAAATAGTAACTCCTCCCTTATCAATAAAGCTTTTGTATGTCAGGATTTTATTGATTACTTCTTCGGTTGTATATGATTTGCCGTTATTGATATTCCAGGTATCAGCATTATGGCAGAAAAGGCATCTCAGAGGACAGCCGGCCATAAAAATAATAAATCTTATTCCCGGCCCGTCAACAGCACCGAAGCTTTCAAATGAATGTATCATTCCGGATTTCATAATTTATGCTCCTACATTTTGTCGTGGAACGTTCTGTTTATAACATCGAGCTGCTGTTCACGCGAAAGACGGATAAAGTTTACAGCATATCCGCTGACTCTTATTGTAAGCTGAGGGTATTTTTCAGGATGGTCCATAGCATCAATAAGTGTTTCTCTGTTAAGGACGTTTACGTTTATATGGTGACCTTTTTCACGGGTATATCCGTCAATAAGCGTGTAAAGATTATGAACTTTTTCTTTTTCTGTTTTTCCGAGTGCATCAGGTATGATGGAAAATGTATATGAAATACCGTCTTCCGCATAATCATAAGGTATTTTTGATACTGAAAGCATTGATGCAATACATCCGCTCCTGTCACGTCCGTGCATAGGATTTGCACCTGGTGCAAAAGGCTCACCGGCTTTTCTTCCGTCAGGTGTAGCACCGGTTTTCTTTCCGTATACAACGTTTGATGTTATAGTCAGTATTGACATTGTAGGAACAGAGTTGCGGTAGGTTCTTCTTCTGGAAAGACGTTTCATAAAGCGTGTAACTATCATAGTAGCTATTTCATCAACACGGCTGTCGTTGTTTCCGAACTGAGGATATTCACCTTCGATTCTGAAGTCAACACAGAGACCGGCCCCGTTTTTTATCGGAGTTACCTTTGCATATTTTATTGCTGAAAGGCTGTCAACAACTACTGATAAGCCGGAGAGACCGCATGCAGATGTTCTTTTTATATTTTCATCATGAAGTGCCATCTGAATACGTTCATAGCAGTATTTGTCATGCATGAAGTGTATGATGTTGAGAGTATTTATATATAGCTTTGTGAGCCATTCACATACATAATCAAGCTTTTCCATAACTTCATCGTATTTGAGCGGACCGTCTGAAATAGGACCGACACCTTCGCAAAGCCTGATTCCTGATTTTTCATCGCATCCGTCATTGATTGAATAAAGTAGAGCTTTTGCAAGATTTGCTCTTGCGCCAAAGAACTGCATCTGTTTTCCTATTTTCATTGCTGATACACAGCATGCAATTCCGTAATCATCACCGAATTTTTCACGCATAATGTCGTCGTTTTCATACTGAACGGATGATGTTTCTATTGAAATCCGGGCACAGAATTCTTTAAAGTTTTCAGGAAGTCTGTCACTCCATAGTATTGTGAGGTTCGGTTCAGGGGCAGGGCCGAGATTAATAAGAGTATTTAAAAATCTGTAGCTCATTTTTGTGACCATATGACGTCCGTCATCTGACATGCCGCCTATTGATTCAGTGACCCATGTAGGATCTCCTGAAAACAGCTCGTCATATTCAGGTGTTCTTAAAAATCTTACCAGTCTGAGCTTTATAATGAAATGATCTACAAACTCCTGAATTTCGGTTTCCGTGTATTTTCCTGACTTCAGGTCATCTTCGGCATATATATCAAGGAATGTTGAAACTCGTCCGAGTGACATTGCTGCACCGTTCTGTTCCTTTACTGCTGCAAGGTAACCGAAATAAAGCCACTGTATTGCTTCCTTGGTATCGGTTGCCGGTTTTGATATGTCAAATCCGTAAGAAGCAGCCATTTCCTTAAGTTCTTTAAGAGCTTTTATCTGTTCGGAAATTTCTTCAAGGGCACATACTGTATCACCATACATAGGCTCTGCGTCTCTTGATTTTTTTGCTTTGATTTTTTCTTCAATAAGTCTGTCAACACCATAAAGAGCAACTCTTCTATAGTCGCCTATGATTCTTCCGCGTCCGTATGAATCAGGAAGACCGGTAATAATACCTGCATGACGTGCTTTTTTCATATCGTCTGTATATACGTCAAAAACACCGTCGTTGTGAGTCTTTCTGTATTTGAATACATTCTCAATATCCTCAGGGAGAGTTCTGTTGTATGCCGCGAGAGAGCTTCTTACCATTCTTATTCCGCCAAATGGCATAATAGCACGTTTAAGAGGAGCGTCTGTCTGTATTCCTACAATTTTTTCAAGTTCTTCATCTATATATCCAGGATTATGAGATACAATAGTAGAAATAGTATGTTCATCAATATCAAGAACACCGCCGTTATCTCGTTCCATTTTAAGGAGCCTGCTTGTTTTTTCCCATAGCTTTCGGGTTTTGTCTGTAGGTCCCGTTAAGAAATCTGAATTACCGTCATATGGCGTGTAGTTCCTAATGATAAAATCGTGAACATCAATGATGTCATTCCATTCGCCGCATTTAAAATTCATTAAATATCCCTCATTTCTAAAGAATGGCTGAAGACTATATCTTGTATTAGTGTTGTTGTACTGACCACAAGATTTATGTTTCGTATAATAATATACCACATTTATTGTGTAAAGTCAATAAAATAAAAATGTTTATAGAAACGCATGAATAATGAATATAATTAGCCGGAAATATTGTATACTTTAAAAAATAAAAAGAGTTTATATTTTTTGATAATAAAAGCAGGGTATTGTCTTTATGTACAGGCATGTAAACTATGTTGAAGTGATTAATATAGCAGGGGGTTCGAATCAGCACGATTCGACCGGGGCTTTCCGGCCGCGCCTTTGACCTTCGGTTAATGGTAACTGTATGAGTGACTTGCGTAATAAATTGCTTGTAAATTATCCGGAAACATGATATCATTATATCAATAGCCATTTTTAAGTGTAAGGGATTCGTCGTTTTCAATCCAGGTATCTACATCAATTATTTTATATGATGTTTTGCCGGTACGTACGATAACACGGCTGATGCCTGCATTTATTATAAGTCTCTTGCACATTGAGCAGGGTTCTATGTCTCCGTACAGCTCATCGGTTTTTGCATCGTGACAGGCAAGGTATATAGTGGCGCCCATCATTTCGTTTCTTGGTGCACATATTATTGCATTTGCTTCAGCATGAACTGAGCGGCAGAGTTCGTATCGTTCTCCCTTTGGAATATTGAATTTTTCACGCATACAGTATCCCAGGTCAGAACAATTCGCTCTGCCTCTTGGAGCACCAACGTATCCGGTTGAAATTATTTCATCGTTTTTTACTATTATGGCACCAAAATTTCTTCGTATACATGTACCCCGTTTAAGAACTGTTTCAGCTATATCAAGGTAATAATTGATTTTATCGCATCTGTTCATACTCAAAACTCCTTGTATATGTTTTTTTAATACTATTATAGATGATTTTTTTGTTTAATGCAAGGGCTGTGCGTATTATTTGTGTTGAAAGGAATTTAATAATGAGCAATCTTACAAATTTAAGTTATATTAAAAACCTCCTGAGCCGTCATGATTTTAATTTTTCAAAGGGGCTCGGACAGAATTTTCTTGTAAATCCATCCGTGTGTCCTAAAATTGCCGAATACGGAAATGCAAAACCGGGATTCGGAATTATAGAGGTAGGTACGGGAATAGGGACTCTTACTGCTGAGCTTGCGAAAAGAGCCGATAAGGTAGTAGCAGTTGAAATAGACAAAAGACTCCTGCCGATTCTTAACGAAACATTAAGTGATTTTAAAAATGTTAAAATAATTAATGATGATATCATGAATGCGGATATTCACAAGCTGATAAGTGAAGAATTCAGCGGAATGGAGGTTGCTGTATGTGCAAATCTCCCTTACTACATCACTTCACCAATAATAATGCTTTTTCTTGAGAGCGGTGCACCTGTAAAATCACTTACAGTAATGGTTCAGAAGGAAGCAGCTGACAGACTCTGCGCGCAGGTCGGAACAAGACAGGCGGGTGCAATAACTGTAGGCGTAAATTATTACGGACATGCAGAATGTCTCTTCAACGTATCCAGAGGAAGCTTTATTCCTTCCCCAAATGTTGATTCGGCAGTTATCCGTATAGATATATCAAAAAAATATAATCTTTCTACTGATGAAGAAAAATTCTTTTTCTCAATGGTAAAGGCCGCATTTTCACAAAGAAGAAAGACAATTGCAAATTCGCTTTCATCAATGCTCGGAATAGAAAAGAAAGATATTTATACGGTATTGTCTGAAATGAATCTACAGGAAAGTATGAGAATTGAACAGTTTGATATGGAAACAATGATCAGTTTTTCATTGAATTTAAAAAAAATAGTTCATAATATAAATAAATAACTCAAACTTCGCAGGATGAATTTCACGGAACGGATGAATCCGTTCCCTACGAGGGTTACGCTCAATGTAGGGAACGCAT
>JAEWXO010000092.1 GCA_023458875.1 Bacillota bacterium
AGTGTTGTATTATCAAACATAATAGTGTACCTTTCTGTAGATTAATCTTTATATTAAATGATACTCTATTATGTGATTTTTATCAAGTGGTCAAAATGATCTACCCACTATAAACGACGAAAGGCCAAAAAAGTAATATATACAAATTGATGCGGGAATTTTTAGGCACAACTGAATATGGAAATAAAGAAAAAGCCTCAGAAGGGACAATTTCAAAAATATTAGCAATTAACGGAAACGAACGAATAAGAAATGCAATACAAAACGCAAAAAAATTAAATGAATATTGGAATGATAATGATAAAAATATTACAAGAGACATTGTTGAAATGAACCCATCGGTTAATATACATATTCTAATAGAAAGATTATTGGACGAAATAGAGTGGTCGTGTAAGTGACTAATAGAATAAAATTATTCGGTTGTGACACTATTTTAAATTTCCATCATATAATATACAAAAATAATATTAAAAAGTGTTGACATTAAAATGATAAAATGATATGATTAGATAAAGGTAGAGGTGCGGTTGAGATTAGTAGCATCTGTAAGGAAAACCATTCCGTCAGCAGCAGATGTAAAAGGTGATACTGCCGAAGAGTGCGTTCTGGTAAAACGTACTTTGGTTATATGTTTAAGAAATATATAACTGTCATCATTCGATGTGATGGAGAGCTATCGGTACAATTACAGATGTTGTTTTGTATCAGTATTTTCTGTTTATATTGTATGATGGACCGGTGTATGCCGGTTTTTTTGTATCTATTTTTAAATAATTCGGATATTAAAACGGAGGTATTTTCTATGAAACAGTTTAATGTAGGTATTATAGGTGCAACGGGTATGGTAGGACAAAGATTTGCACTTCTTCTCGAAGACCATCCATGGTTCAATGTTACAGTTCTTGCGGCTTCACCTCGTTCAAAGGGTAAAACATACGAAGAAGCAGCAGGCAGCAGATGGGCGATGAAAGCACCGATGCCTGAAAAAATGAAAAATATGATTCTTTTTGATGCAACAGCAGATATTGGGGAAATTTCCTCTAAGGTTGATTTTGTTTTCTGTGCTGTTGATATGAAGAAGGACGAAATAAAAGCACTCGAGGAGGCATATGCAAAAGCAGAGTGCCCTGTAGTTTCAAATAATTCAGCTCATAGATTTACACAGGACGTTCCTATGGTAGTTCCTGAAATAAATCCGGAGCATATTGAAATTATCGAGGCTCAGAGAAAAAGATTAGGCACAAAGAAGGGCTTTGTCGCAGTAAAATCAAACTGCTCTATCCAGAGCTATGTTCCGGCTCTTCATCCGTTAAGAAAATACGGAATTAAAAATGTTCTTGCCTGTACGTATCAGGCTATTTCAGGCGCAGGAAAAACATTTGAGACATGGCCTGAAATGCTCGATAATTTAATTCCTTTTATCGGCGGTGAAGAAGAAAAATCCGAGCAGGAGCCACTCAAGGTATGGGGTACTGTTGAAAATGATAAAATCGTAAATGCATCAAATCCATGCATTACAACACAGTGCCTGCGTGTACCTGTTTCTGACGGACACACAGCAGCAGTATTTGTATCGTTTGACAAGAAGCCTTCAAAGGAAGAAATATTACAGTGCTGGAAGGAATTTTCCGGTGTTCCTCAGGAGCTTGAGCTTCCTCACGCACCGAAGCAGTTTATAAATTATTTTGAAGAGGATAACCGTCCGCAGGCTAAGCTTGACAGAGATCTTGAAGGCGGAATGGCTGTATCAGTAGGACGTTTAAGGGAAGATACACAGTATGATTACAAATTTGTATGTCTTTCACATAATACATTAAGAGGTGCTGCAGGCGGTGCTGTACTTCTTGCCGAATTACTTGCCGCAAAGGGATATTTCGATTAATTATAATCATGTAAATAAATTTTACAAGAAGGGGAACATAACATTATGAAAAATACGTTATTTACCGGTGCAGGTGTAGCTATTGTCACACCTATGAATGAAGACGGTTCAATTAATTATGAACAGTTCGGGACTAATATCGATTTCCAGATAAAAAACGGTACTGATGCTATTATCGTATGCGGAACAACAGGCGAAGCCTCGACAATGACTGACGAAGAGCATCTCGAATGCATCAGATTTACAGTTGAAAGGACAGCAGGCAGGATTCCTGTTATCGCAGGCACAGGAAGCAATGATACAAAGTATGCAACAGAGCTGTCAAAGCAGGCTGAAGCTGTCGGCGCCGACGGAGTACTTGTGGTAACACCTTATTACAACAAGACAACACAGAGAGGACTTATTGCACATTTCAATACTATTGCCGACAGTATAAACATTCCTATGGTCCTTTATAACATTCCGGGCAGAACAGGTCTTAATATTTCAATTGATACTTACAAGGAGCTTGGAAAGCATAAAAATATAGTTGCCGTAAAGGAAGCAAGCGGAAATTTAAGCTATGTTGCACAGCTTATTGCCGAATGCGGTGACATGCTCGATGTTTACAGCGGAAACGACGATCAGATAGTACCTGTAATGGCACTTGGCGGAAAGGGAGTAATTTCAGTTCTGTCAAATATCATGCCTAAGGAAACACATGTCATGGCTCAGTATTGTCTTGATAACAATATTGCAGAGGCTGCAAGGATTCAGCTTAAATATTTACGCCTTATAAATGATCTGTTTATAGAGGTAAATCCTATACCTGTAAAGAAGGCTATGAATCTTATGGGTCTTAACTGCGGAGAATGCCGCATGCCGCTTTATCCTATGTCAGATGATAACACAGCAAAGCTCGCAGCTTCAATGAAGGCATTTAATCTTATTAAGTAAAATTTTTCTGAAAGGATTGAAAAATAAATGACTAATATAGCTATTTGCGGAGCAAACGGCAAGATGGGAAAAACAATTTACTCTTGCATCTGTGACAGGGATGACTGCAAAGTAATATGCGGAATAGACATCAACACCGAAAGCTATGCTGATTTTCCTATAGTTGCAGCACCGTCGGATATTTCTCAGAAGCCTGATGTAATTATTGACTATTCACATCCGAGTGTACTTAACGGACTGCTTGAATACTGCCGTATGACAGGAACAGCTGTTGTACTCGCTACTACCGGTTACAGTGAGGATCAGATCGCACAGATAAAAACAGCATCCGAGCAGATACCTGTCTTCTTCTCATGGAATATGTCACTGGGAATAAACCTGCTGGTTGAGCTTTCAAAAAAAGCTTCATTGATTCTTGGTGAACAGTTTGATATTGAAATTGTCGAAAAACATCATAACCAGAAGATAGATGCACCGAGCGGAACAGCTCTTATGCTTGCCAATGGTATAAATGAGATATTTGACAATAAAAAACAGTATGTTTATGACAGACATTCTCAGCGTAAAAAGCGTGAAAAGAAGGAAATAGGAATCCACGCTATCAGAGGCGGTACTATTGTAGGTGAGCATGAAGTAATATTTGCAGGAACAGATGAAGTAATCACACTTTCACACAGTGCGACATCAAAAACAGTATTTGCTGTAGGCTCTATCAATGCGGCTGTATTTTTAAAGGGAAAAGCTGCAGGATTGTACGATATGTCCGCTATGTTAAGCGAAGCTTAATTAAAAAATCATTTAAAACAAAAGTAAAAATCCAGAAATAATAACACAAAACAGCTGTAGCCTATTAACGGTTACAGCTGTTTTGCGTGAAATTTCTGGGACTTATAACGAAGCATTTTGGTCGTTAATAAGCATTTCACGAAATATTGAAGCATGGATACCTTCTTCAACCGCAAAATCAGAAAACGTCTTTTTAATCTTTTCATCGTCTATTTCTTTTGAATACATCTCAAAATCTCTTGTCAGCTCCATAGAGTTTTTCCATGCTCTCATTAATCTGTCACGAGTTGTAATTTTTACTTCATTATCAGACATTTTAACACTCTCCTTTTATTATATTATATCCAGCTGATAATAAATATTCGCTATCCGTTAATACTTTTCATCGATGGATTATCAATGATGTTACCGTTATTATCAAACCTTGATCCATGACAGGCGCAATCCCATGAATGCTCAATTGGATTCCATTTAAGGGAACAACCCATATGCGGACACCTTTTTGTGGTGGGAGTAAGCATATTTATTGTTGCCTCAAAAGCATTTGCCAGAAGCTGAGGCTTCAGAATGCTTCTGTGCGGTGAAAAAACCTCAGCAAAATCGTTCCGTTTACCGGTCACCATATCAGATAAAATCATAGCAGATACCATTGAAGAAGTCATTCCCCATTTATTAAAACCCGTTGCAACATACATATCATGAGTGTTTTTTGAATAGTGTCCTATATAAGGAATACCATCAAGGCTCATGCAGTCCTGTGTTGCCCAATAATATTCTTCAAACGAATTAGAGTAATGTTTTTTTGCAAAGTTCCGGAGTTCCTGCCAGCCTCCGCTTTTCTTACCTGTCCTGTGATCTCCCCCACCTACAAAAAGCATATTTTTATAATTTCTGAATGACATGCCGTTTTCTGCTTCATCAACATACATTCCATTAACATCGAGAGCATCCTTCAGAGCAATAACATAAGAACGGTGCTGATATAGCTTTAAAAAATAACTTCCATGCTTATTGATAAACGGAAAATGTGTCGCAACTATAATTTTTTCAGCTGTTATACTTCCTTTATCGGTTTTGGCTGTGTTATTCTCAATTTTTTTAACAAAGGTTTTTTCATAAATATTAAGATCAGAACATATTGAGTTTATAAATTTCAGAGGATTAAACTGTGCTTGTCCCTTGAATCTGATTGAACCGTTTATTGAAAACGGAAGCTTGATTTTTTCTTTAAAATCAGCTGTAAATCCAAGCCTGTCCATTGCATGAAGTTCCTTTTCAATTTTTTCTCTGTTCTTAAGTGTATACACATAAGAGTCTTTTTCCTCAAAATCACAGGGGATATTTCTGCAAAGCTCCCGATATTTCTGAACAGAAAGCTGATTTGAGTCAAGATACATCTTTGCTTTTTCTATACCTGCATTTTTAATAAGCTTATCATAAATGAGTCCATGCTGTGAAGTTATTTTTGCAGTTGTATTTTTTGTTATTCCGCATCCGATTCTATTTGCTTCAGCAAGAACATAATTTACACCATTTTGTTTTAGAAAATATGCACAAAGCAGTCCTGCCATACCGCCGCCAATTATAAGGACATCTGTTTTTATATTTCCTTCAAGCGTTTTAAACTCAGGTAATTTTACGCTGTCTGACCATGCCGATTTCATGCAAAGGCCTCCTTTTAGCTTTAAAATACTCGTATTACAATATATTTTAAAGCTAATCACAATAATAATTCATGTTAATATTCGCCATCAGGTGTATAAATCAGAATTCAAATAATAATAAAATTACAAGGTTTTCAGTAAAATATATATACAACAGAAATATCGGACAATAGTTCATTAAGGAAGACAGAAAGTTTAACAAAATCTGTAAAATAGCATCGATGAGTATGGTGAAAAATTTAAAAAATGATTTTAAAGGTTATTTATTTTTAAAATAAATGCCACACAGCTACTTTAAAAATAAAATTTATAAAAAAAATTTTTATTTTTACATGAACTTATTTAAATTTTATGATATAATTGTTCTGTCAGAGTTTAATGATAATGGGGAACTTATCGGGGAAATATGGGAGGATGTACTGATGGGAAACAACCGGAGAATAAAAAATGCTGTAGCGAATGCGTTAAAAGGGGATGCGGTAACAATAGCATATCTTGGAGGCTCGGTAACTGCCGGATATATTTCTGATGTCGGAATTATAAAGGAAAGTTATGCGGAGATGTCATTTAAATTTTTCTGCAACAAAAGCAAGAACCATGACTGCAGATACATTAATCTCGGATTGCAGGGTGCAGACGCTTTTGCAGGACTTGCACTTACAGAACGGCATCTCAGAGCGGAACATCCGGATATAGTCTTTATAGAATATGCCCTGAATAATCAGATGGATAATGAGAGTATGCTTGCATTTGAGGGGCTTGTAAGGAAAATATACGGTTTTGAAAATTCTCCTGCAATTGTTCTGTTGTTTATCCCTAATAAAGAATTCGTCACTTCCGAATCATATATGAGAAAAATAGGGGAAAATTATTGCCTTGAAATTATAAGCGTTTCTGAAAAGCTTAAAAATGAGATTGATACGGGCAATATAAAATGGAGCGATTATTCATCTGATAACGGACATCCTAATAAATGGGGGCAAAAGTTTATTTCAGACTGTATAAACGAATTTTTTAACCGCATATGGAAGGAGAAATACGACGGTGAAATAAAAGATGAAATCAAGCCGTATTTCGGAGATTATTATACATCATTTCAGAATGTATATTTTGAGTCTATCCGTGATATTTATATGACCGGCTTTAAGTATGCCGATTCAAGTGCACGGTTTCCGAACGCTTTAATATCGACAAATCAGAAGCAGTCAATTATTTCTTTTACCATAAAGCTGCGCGCGCTTTTTATAATATTTGAAAAGAGCAACGACATTAACTGCGGAGAAATACAGATTTATATCGATAACAACTATACTGAAAATGTATCAGGATACAGCATATACGGACGAAATAATCCTACAATGAAGCTTGTTTTCAAAGAAAATATATCAGCGTTTCATGATGTGAAAATTGTAATGAGAAATGACAATCAAAACAGATTTATTACGATTATCGGAATCGGAATATGCTGAAATAATAAAAAAATAAAATATGGAGGTTATTGGTGTGAATATAAAAGGTTTTTCAAAAATATTTATGTCAGTATGTCTTGCAGCAGCATTATCAGTGCCGGCAGCATATTCAGAATACGGAAACATTGTATCATCAGACATTGTATCGGCAGCTGTATTACAATCAGGTCAGTGCGGACCGGATCTGACGTTTGATATAAAAGACAGCGTTCTCACTGTATCCGGAACAGGGCCGATGTACACGGATCTTTCAGTACCGTTATGGGATAAAAGCAGTGTCAGATCGGTTATAATAGGAAACGGTGTAACTGCAATAGGAGACTTTGCTTTTTCAGATATGGATAAGCTTGAAAAAGTATCAATATCCGATACGGTAAAGACAATCGGGAAAAATGCATTCAGCTTTTGTAATTCTCTTCAGAATGTTGATTTTGGTGTTGGCATCGAATATATAAATGCTGAGGCTTTTTCTGAATGTACATCACTTAAAGCGGTTGTTCTTAAAAACAAAGTAAAAACAATAGGTGACAAGGCATTTTATCACTGCTTCTGGCTTAAGGAAATAACATTGCCTGAAAGTATTTCGTCAATAGGACAAAAAGCATTTTTATACTGCGGGACAGGAGAGGCCGGTGCAGATACGAAAACAGTATATAATTTTACATCCTATACAGTCAGAGACTCATATGCCGCAAAGTACATAGCATCTCTTGACAAGCTTGCGGATACAGAATCAGAAACACCGGACGTTAAAGTTTCTCCGTATGAATATTATGATATGGTCTGCCTCTCGCTTGGAGGCGGAATGTACTATAAGCTTGTAAATCCGGATACATATAATGATTCCTCTGAAGTTCTGGTTTGTTATATGCCTGATGTAAAAAGTAATCCCGGAGATATGTTCGGTATAATGTTCGGAACAAATGACAAGGAAGAAAATTACAGTCAGTCGCCTGTTATAAAAAAACACAGTGACTATAAAGCTGAAAAATTATACACAATGGGCGAGACCGTCAAATATGAAAAGAACAGATATCTGTTCGGAACCGTTGGTTCTGTTTACAGCAGTACATGCATGACTGTAAATGTTGATTCGGGTAAGTTATTTGTCATCTGCGAAAGTACAGCTCAGATGAGCCCTGGAAAAGACATTGCTTTTGAGCTGTCAGAGGGAATATCGGGCGAAAATATGAATGTTTGCAAGTCAGGGAAAATAATACAGACACGCCGCGCAACCGGAATATCACTGGGCTATAACAGTGAGATGAACAGCACGCTTTTTCTGAATATTACTGACAAATCAGATAAGGATTTTCCGGACAACAGTGATTATTTTTATGTGCACGGTATAAATGCGCCGGCAGGAAAGAACGGATTTTCTGTATTATTTGAAGATTATACGGTCAATGCACCTGACATTCCTGTTATCAGTTTTTATAAATATTCTTTTGCCGCTGATTCAAAGGTTATCCCTGTTTCCGAATCAGAAAAATCAGAACCTGAAACCGGTATGCTCAGCATCAGATTTACAGATAACGGCGGACTTGTATATCTTAATAGTAAAGAAAAAATTTTTCTTTTAAACGGTATTCCTGATAATGCTGAGCCAGGAGATATGTTAAGCTTCAGGAGACTTAATGCTGTAGAAAAGGGCGTTTATTATGCAGCAGATGTTCAGCTGAAAAAAGATATTGTCTATCAGACAGGTGACGTAAACTATGACGGAAAGGTAAATGTCCTTGATCTTATCATGATTAAAAGCTGTCTTGTATCAACGGAAATTAAAAATGTGGATAAGTCATATGATATAGACGGTGATACATATTTCAGCGTAAAGGATGCCATGCATCTCGTTAAAATTCTTTTAGGCGGCATTTGATTAATATGGAATAATAATCAGAAAAACATTGCACAGCAATATATGTAAAAATGTCATGCAAAAAAATAATAAAATATTTTTAAAAAAGTGTTGACATTGTGTTTTAATAGTGGTATAATTATTAAGCACTCGAAAAGAGGACAGCAAATAATTATATCGCGGGATGGAGCAGTTCGGTAGCTCGTCGGGCTCATAACCCGAAGGTCGTTGGTTCAAATCCAGCTCCCGCAACCAATAAAAACGTCAAGGCTTACAAAAGGCTTTGACGTTTTTTCTTTTATTCACTTAAAACACAGTATGAACAGTACCACTGGATTATATACTGAGGTGCTTTTATATAAATATGTACCTTTTAATTTTCGATAATCATATTCTTAAGTAAACACAAATCAATTATATCAATTTTGTTATTCTTTTGGAGGTCGGCATTTTGCCAGCAGGCCATTTCATCAATCATGCCTTAGAGCCATTTCTGGAGCATCATTACGTCAGCGGCATTTACACTTCCATCAAGATTGCAGTCGCCTGTCATGGGATCATTTTCGTAAATATAATTTATACTC
Source organism: Bacillota bacterium (assembly GCA_023458875.1). Taxonomy (GTDB): domain Bacteria; phylum Bacillota; class Clostridia; order Oscillospirales; family Ruminococcaceae; genus HUN007. The sequence continues at coordinate 9,183 of JAEWXO010000092.1, forward strand.
CACCATTAATTTGCTGCTGTTTTCTGCTTGATATTAAATTCAAATGATGATTTCATATAAATCTATCATATTTTTCAAAACCTGTATATCTCGAAATATAAAATTGCCACTATCATAGATAGACGCCATTTCCTATAAAGCAGTTGTAAATTGTTGAGAATAACTGAGAAAAGACATTCTTATTATATCATTTGCAAAACGTATAATGACTTTGATGAAATACGGAATTGGATATAATAACCTATATAATCTTATTTATAAGTGTATATATAAGCATATTTCATAAAATTAAACAAATGATATTAAAAATGCTTGACAAACAACCAGACTCAATGTATTATTATACATATATTAATACTATGTATTGAAAGGCGGCGTTTATATGAGCAATATTTATTTAAAGGGAAACACGATGATAACGACTTGTTATAACATGTGCATGTGTGTCATGCATATGTGTTTTTGTGTTTCCAAATTAAATAAATTGTATCAGTAACGCAGCATCTTTTAATGTATGCAGTTTGTTATGATACAGACTGCTTAAAATATCAGATATTTTTGAAAAGCAGTCTAAATAACAGACTGCCTTTTTTGTTTAAGTGCATAATTAAAATAAATAATATTAAGGAGAATTTTTTATGAGAAACAGACTGATTTCAGGTATTGCGTTAATTTTATTGGGTGTATTATTAGCATTAGGACCTCAGACGATTTTTCCTGTATGCGGAGTGCATAAGGAATCGACAAACTCAATGCAAAGTTCAATAGCGACCCAATCTTCAGAAAGTGAAATGAGTTCAGCGAAAATGACTTCCAAAATGAAGTGCTATTGGACCGCAAGAACAGAAATCGGTATCGGTGCAATGATAGCTGTTATTGGGGTGCTGCTTCTGTTAATCGGTGATTCCAGGATACGTATCGGACTTAGTATCGCAGCTTTATTAAACTCTTTTTTTTCAGCATCAATTCCTACTATTTTGATAGGCGTTTGTGGCAGTAAACATATGAGCTGCAACAAGCTTGCACTACCGGCAATTTTAATACTGAGTAGCTTTACAGCTGTCTTGTTGATAATAAATATCATATATTTATTTAAAACTCATAAACAACAGGAGAGGATAATCCATAATGAATAATAAACCACTAAACATTTTTCATCTGTCAGTAAAAAATCTGAAAAGGAAGTATTTTCGCTCAGCTGGTCTTATCCTGATTGTTGCTGTTATGTCGTTTGCCTTATTTGGGATATCGATTATATCATTGAGCCTGAATAACGGACTGGAAAGTCTTAAGATGAGGCTCGGCGCAGATATTGCAGTTGTTCCTCTTGAGCATTCATCAGATTATCAGGATATTATTTTAACCGGTGAACCGGCAAATTTTTATTTTGATAAATCCCTGGAAAGCAAAATCGCAGAAACTGACGGAGTATCAATGGTGACATCACAGTTTTTTATATCGACCTTATCTGCGGACTGCTGTTCTGTTCCTGTTCAGATTATTGGTTTTAATCCGGGTACGGATTTTGTTGTTCACCCATGGATAAAAGAAGTATATAAAAATAAACTCAGCGACAACCAGATAATTGTTGGCAGTGATATTTTAGTGGATAAATCAAAAAAATTAAAGTTTTTTAATAAAACCTATAGTGTTGTAGCACAGCTTGAAAAAACATCAACAGGCATGGATTGCTCGGTATATACAAATATGGCTACTGTTCAGTCAATAGTTGAAGGAGCCCGGAATGTTGGTGTGAACTTAAGTGTAGATGTACATAATGCGGATGTAAATAATTCTGTCTCAATTATATTGGCAAAGCTGAATGCAGGTTATGATGCAGATAATGTTATAACAGATATCAGACGCCAGTATGACGGAATAAGTGTTGTTAAATCAAAAAATGTTTATTCCGGTATTGCAAATAATCTCGGAGTCATGTCATCTGTTTTCAAAGTAGTATTGTTGGTAATATGGATATTATCAATTATAGTGCTGGTTATAATCTTTTCAGTAACAGTAAATGAACGAAAGAAAGAATTTGCACTGCTCAGATCACTTGGAGCGACAAAAACAAAAACGATGCTGATGATTTTCCTTGAATCTATAATAATCAGCTTTTTCGGAGGATTAATCGGAATCGCTTTTGCTTCAATTATTATTTTTCCTTTCAGCACATATATTGGTGAAGTTTTAAAAATGCCGTTTCTGCAGCCGGCTCCTTCTGTGCTGTTAACATATGTTTTATGCAGCCTGCTTATTTCGACTGCCTCAGGTCCGCTGTCAGCAATATGTTCAATAATTAAAATCAACAAGGAACAGGCGTACATTACTTTGAGGGATGGTGAGTAAAATGTCTCTTGAGATTAACAATCTTACAAAAGAATTTAAAAGAAACAACACGGTGTTCAGGGCTGTTGACAATGTCAGTGCAGAAGTAAAAAAAGGCGATTTTATAAGTATTATCGGTCGTTCAGGAAGCGGCAAAAGTACAATGGTTAATATGATTTCGGGATTAATTAATCCAACGCAGGGAGAGATTAAATTTGATGGAGTTGATATATGCACAATGAATGATAATGAAGTATCTGCTTTTAGAAATTCAAGAATAGGTTATATTATGCAGAATGGCGGCATACTTACAAACCTGTCTGTAATTGAAAATGTCAGATTGCCGTTTTATTTGCACAAAAGGGAAGGTAATTCATATGATACTGCTTTGGAACTGCTGAAAAAAGTCGGAATTGAAAATCTTGCAGAATCTTCTCCAAAGCATCTCTCAGGTGGAGAAATTAAAAGAGTAGCGATAGCAAGGGCTCTGATAAATAATCCTGATTATATTTTTGCAGATGAGCCAACCAGCGATTTGGATGAAAAGACAACTGCTGATATTATGCTGCTTTTTAAAGAAATAGCATATGAAGGAAAGGCGGTTATTATCATTACGCATGAACATAATAATATAAATTTTGGAAATAGGCTTTTTGAAATGAATTCAGGGAAATTAACCGAAAAATATTGAAGTTGGAGTACAGATAAACGGATAATATGATTCATATCAGATTTGCAGATAAAAATGATAATAGATTATATTAAAAAACTTAACAACCTGTGAAAGAAGGTGATGTCAAGTAATGAGCAAATGCGACATGTCGGTTAGAAAACAAATTATTATTTATTTTAAAGGAGAATTACGATGGGTAACGAAACACAAAAAAAGGATTTTAGATTTGACACACAAAAGGTCAGAGCTGGATATGAACCAAAGGATCACAACTATGCTGTATCACCGCCTATTTATCAGACAGCAGCATATGATTTCAGGGATGTAGAAAATGCGGCTAATTTATTTGGCTTAAGAGAGCTTGGATACCTTTACACCCGTGTAGGAAATCCAACCGTAACAGTTCTTGAAGAACGAGTAAAAGCACTTGACGGAGCGGCGGCAGCAATTGCACTTGCATCCGGTATGGCAGCAATCAGTTATACACTCCTTAATATAGCAGAGGGCGGCGGCAGAATTCTTGCTTCTCCGTATCTTTACGGAGGAAGCTGTGACAGCTTTAAAAAAATATATCCCAAGCTCGGAATAAAAATAGAATTTACAAAAAACATAGAAAATCCTGAAGCACTTGATGCAGAGATTACTGATGATGTCAGAGCGATATACATAGAAAGCATAAGCAATCCAAACACAGTTCTTTTGGATGTCGATGCTATTTCTGAAGTTGCACACCGCCACGGAATTCCCCTGATTGTTGATAATACAGTAGCTACACCATATCTGTATAATCCGTTGGCTCATGGTGCTGATATAGTTATATATTCAGCAACAAAGGGACTTAACGGTCATGGTAATATTATTGCAGGGCTTGTTCTTGAAGGCGGAAAATTTTATTTTTCAAGCGAAAAATTCCCTCAGTTTTCTGAAAAATATTATACTTTACGTGATATTAACGGCAATCCGAGAAGCTTCCTTGAGGTTTTTCCGGATGCACCTTTTACGAGCAGGATAAGATTTAACTATCTGAATTATTTTGGCGCCGCACTTTCACCTTTTGATGCATATCTTGGAATAATCGGTCTTGAAACGCTGTCAGAACGTCTCGGCAAGCAGGTGCATAATGCTCACACTCTTGCAAAATACCTTGAAACTCATGAATCGGTTGAATGGGTACGTTATCCTGCCTTAGAATCAAGTCCGTATCATGAGCAATACAAAAAGAATTTTAAAAACGGTGCAGGCGGAATACTTTCATTCGGGTTTAAAGGTACTCAGGCACAAAGAGAAGCATTTTTAAATTCACTGGAACTGTTCCATTATCATGTTAATATCGGTGATTCAAAGTCTCTGATAGTTAATTCTCCGCAGACCACTCACGGGGAGCTGGAGGCTGATGAAAAAATTCTGGCTGATATTCCTGAAAATTTAATCAGAATTTCAGCAGGACTGGAAGACCCGTCAGATCTGATTGCGGATTTGGAAAATGCCTTTTCGCAAGCTAAAAATGTATAAATATTTTATTGGAGGTTTATCTTTTATGAAAAAAATATATAGTGTTATTTTAATTGTTTTAATAATTGTCGGCAGCTTAATATTAACAGCATGCGGCAAGGAGGGGAATTCTGGTATATCTGAAAAAGAAGCTTCTGATTCGGCAAAATATAAATACGGTAAAATAGATATCCCGGGAAAAGACGGCGCATTATGCGGAGCGCCGATATATATTGCATATGAGAAGGGCTTTTTTGCAGAGGAAGGCTTTGACGTTACTCTTATCTCAGCTGATACCGAAACCCGAAAAATAGGATTGAATAACGGGACAATTCCAATAGTAAACGGTGATTTTCAGTTTTTCCCATCGATAGAGGAGGGCGTTAAGGTAAAGGTCGTTGACGGATTGCATGAGGGATGTATCAAATTTGTAGTTCCAAAAGGCTCTGATATTAAAACAGCTGAGGATTTTAAAGGCAAAAAAATAGCTATTGATGAAGTCGGAGGAACTCCTCATCAGGTAGCAAGCGTGTGGCTTGAAAAAGCAGGAATATCTGCAAAACAACAGGATGGAGAGGTTACATTTCTTCCGTTTTCCGATGGTAACCTTGCACTCGAGGCTTTAAAGAGCGGACAGATTGATGTAGCTGCCCTCTGGGATCCGCTTGGTTCTATTGCGGAAAAAAGCGGTGAATTTGAAGTTGTTTTTGATCTTGCAACAGATCCTACATTTGCAGGAAAATACTGCTGTTTTCTATATGCTTCAACAAAAGTAATAGATGAACAGCCTGAAAAGGTTGCTGCATTACTAAGGGCTTATCAGAAAGCTCAGAACTGGATTGCAGAAAATCCGAAGGAAACTGTCAGTATCATCTCCGATAATAAATATTCATCCATTGAAGATAAGGAGCTTGCAGAAAAACTGGTTGTAAGTTATGCTTATCCGTCAGCAAGTGACCGTGCAACAGGTACACATGTCAGAAATGATGTTAATTATTTTGTAAAAGAACTTATTAATATCGGATACCTGAAAACCAGTGATGCAGATGAATTTACATCTGAGATATATCAGGAAATCGATCTTGAATAAGGTAAATAGTTACTATCTTCGTAAGGAGGATTTAATTTGAGTATATTAAAACAAAATAATACTATCGGCACTGTTCTGAACGTTCAGAGCAGTGCCGATAATTCAAACAAAGCAGACATACAATATATATTATCAATTGTTTCAACGTTATTTGGATTTTTGATAGCCGTTGTTATTAACAGATTCTTCCCGCAGTATGCAGATTTAAAGCTTGAAGATTACAGCACAACGCTCATTAAGAATATCACTATAGTAGAGGCTTATGAAATTGTACTGACGGGAATAATTATATTTTATTCAGCTATTGCCGCTTTATCTTTTAAAAATGAGGTGAAAAAGCGAAAATTCATTAAGCAGGCTCCTTTTCGTATGGCATTGGGCATTGCTCTGGCTTTATGGGATATCTTGGGAACTAAGGTTCAGGTTTTTGCACAGCCGTTTTTTCCGGGCCCGTCACGGATAATTGAAGCTTTTTTGATTGAGAGTGATTATATTTTTGAAAACACCTTGTATTCTTTAAGACTTTATGCTGTAGGATTTATTCTGGGAGTCATTCTGGGGGTAGGAACCGGCATCCTGATAGGATGGTTTCCAAAGCTTAATTACTGGATATTCCCTGTTTTAAAAATAACCGGAGTAATTCCTGCCGTAGCCTGGATGCCTTTTGCACTGACACTTTTTCCGACGCCTTTTGCGGCAGCTGTATTTCTGATTATTATCTGCGCATGGTTTCCGGTAGCATTTCTGACTTCACAGGGTATTACAGGCACACCTAAAATTCATTATGAGGTTGCTAAAACCCTGGGTGCAAAAACGCCATATCTTGTTTTTCATGTTGCAATTCCTCATGCGATGCCGCAGATTTTTACCGGTATTTCAACAGCAAATGGTTTTGCATTTACTACTTTGGTTATGTCGGAAATGATGGGTCAGCCGGGAGGACTTGGTTATTATATTAATGCATCAAAGGTCTGGTCCGCATACTACAAGGTTTTTGCTGCAATTATAGTAATGGCAATTTTGTTTTCAATAATAATGACGATAATAAATGAAATCAGTGTCAGAATCCTTAAATGGCAAAGGGGAATGGTAAAATGATAATTGATGAAAATGAAAAAAACGTTGTTATAACCAATGTTGACAGGATATATACAGACACCGATAACAACACGGTTGAAGCTCTTAGGAATATTAACATATCGGTTAAGTCGGGTGAATTTGTTTCGCTTATTGGCCCGTCCGGATGCGGAAAAACAACACTGCTGCGGCTCATTGCAGGACTTGATTTTCCTGATTCAGGTGAACTGCTCTTAAACGGTGAAAAAATAACAGAGCCGTCTCCGAACCGGGGGTATGTTTTTCAGCAGAACAGTCTGTTTCCCTGGCTGACAGTTGAAAAGAATATATCATCAGGTTTAAAAGCAAGAGGATTATACAGTAAACATAAGGAGGATGTAAAAAAATATATAAGATTAATCGGACTGGATGGTTTTGAAAAATCATATCCTCATCAGATTTCAGGAGGAATGGCACAGCGTGTTGCAATAGCGAGAGCTTTAATAAACCGCCCGGATGCACTTTTACTGGATGAGCCAATGGGAGCACTGGACTCATTTACAAGAGCGGACTTACAGGATAAATTGCTTGAACTGTGGAAACAGAATAATACGACAATGATTTTGGTGACACATGATGTTGATGAAGCTATATATCTGAGCGACAGAATTATTATTATGACACCAAGACCGGGTAAAATAAGTGAAGTTCTTGACGTTAATATACCCCGTCCCCGTGACCGCGGCGGAGTAGAATTCCTGAGTTTAAGGAGAGTGATATTAGAAAAGCTTCATCTGGCAAGCACAAGGATTGAACCGGAATTTACTATATAGTAACCGGGGTGATTAAATGAGACATATTAAAAAACAGGTTGCTATTCGGATATATATTATACTACATCATAAGACTGTGTGATGATAATCCATACACAGTCGATGAGATATTTGCTCAATTGAATAATTCAAATTAAGCACCATCAGACTGGCAAAAACTGGTCCAGTGGTGCTGCCATATTTTTTATGGAAAAAATAGGCTATGAATGGCAACACCCTTTTACAGTTTCTAATAAAAAAAATATGAAGCTGTTGACGTAACTGAATTTTTTTGGTATACTAATATAGCAAAGGGTAAAATTGTTATGCAGATGGCATTAGTTTCGGGCGCATAACTATACTTCAGGAAACTCCTGAGGTGAACATGTTCTTAAAAAAACAAAAAACATTTATAAGAGGTAATAAAACATGATAGCTAAACGTATTATATCAGCGATAACCGGTATTGCAGTACTTACTTTATGTGGTTGTAATAGTTCAGGTTCAAGTTCGAAATCAGGTTCAGATGAATCTTCAAAAACTGTATCTGTTTCGTGTTCTAAATTAATTGTAGATAAAAAGGAAGTTGTGCTTACTGATGAAATGAATGATACCATTTCTAAATATTACAGTGAAGCTGATACTGAAAAAGAATATTTTTTAGATTCTGCTTTTATGGAAAATGAAGTTGTGTATATGGATGATGGTGCTGTATTAACAGTCGATAACAATGTTACAAACCATGCTTTATTCCAAAAGGGCAAAGAGGAAAAGATTATTTCTCTGGAAGACGAATTTTATTCTTACCTGAAATCCTTAGGTGAAAAATAATAATCAGAAATTAAAAGATACTTAGAAAAGAAAGAAATTAATAATTTGAAGGAAAGTCAAATTGATGGAGTTAAAGAGAGTGATTTAAAGAGAACTTTTAACTCCAAAACTTTCGAGCAATTGAAGATTTTTTTCACTTCTATCAGCAGCATTTTGCATATATTCATTGTATGCTGAAGTACCTGCCTTACGATCTAAAAACCATTGTTTTTCACGGTGAAACAATGCTCAAAGGTACTATTGCGTTATCTAAATGTGCCTTGTTTGGTCTGATGTTTTGAACAACAGAAGACGAAAAAAGCCATAGAGTTATTAGTCCTCTATGGCGGATAAGATATGGTTAATAATTGTAACCTTCAATAAGCTCAATAATTTTCTCTGCTGTCCACAAATTGTTCGGAAAAACAGAGACATCTTTCTTGTGTTTACGTATAATACGAACCGGTTCATCACCCGTATTATCATAAACGTGAAGAATATCACATAATTCCATGAGTCTGGATATGTTGGCAAGTGATTTGTGATAACGACTTATTATTTTATCCTTATCAACACCATGTCCTCCGGATCTAACTCTTGCTTCTACACGGCTTACATTTACAACAGGGGCAACTGTAAGAACAAAAACACATTTTAGAAAGTAACCTTCAGATTTAGCCTTTTCGAGAATATCAAGCTTATAATTTGATGATAAAACTGTTTCAAAGGTAAAGTCAGCCTTTTTACTAATGGAATCATATCGCATTTTATCAACTAATTTTGCTGCTTCTTCGTTAGTCATTCCGGTTGTTGCAACAACATCATCTGCATTTGTATATTGTCCTGTTTTTTCGAAGTACTGTATAATGGTACTTTTTCCGGATCCGTTCGGGCCTGCAAAAACAAGCACCACAGGCTTTTTATTTGACATATTTTATTTCTCCGTCACCGTATTCAATATATGCCTGCTTGGTTTCCGGATTATATCTTGCAACAGGTTTATTACAGAATTTTGCTTTATCAATCGCAGTAGCTACTGCTTTTGCGGCTCTTCTGTCCATTTCCTTATCGCCATCCGTAAGAAAGTTATTTTTTGTATCGGGGGTGATAATATTAATTTTAAAATTTTTACCTGTATATGAATTCATAAAATATACCTCCTTCTTAAATAATCCGTAGCATTTATACTGTACATATGTTTTGCATATATAGTGTAACACATTCAAATAATAACATCAAGAGTCGAAATGTAAATTCTTTCTTTACATCTTCCTTTTTAATGTTGATATTTCTTTTTTGTGTTCTGCTTTTAATTTTGTTATTTCTTTTTTGTGCTCTTTCCTGATGTCAGTTATTCTGTTATCCAGTTTATCACAACGTTCCATTATTTCAGTAGGCTGTCTGAACATATCTTTGCTGTAATATGACATCAGTAAACACTCCTTCCGATATTTCCTCTATTAATATTATAACGCTTTTCGGTGTAGTTTTCTTTTGCAATTAACAACAAGGTTTTATCAACTTATTTTCTGGAAAACTTCAATCTCAGGTTGAAAACTTTTATAATTTCTGAACTGATGACATTTGGTACCGGCTGAATAATAATTGAATAGTAACAAGCAGTGTGAAAAAATAAAAAAATTATTGACTTTTGTTTTTGGTTATGATATAATTATTAAGCACTCAGATAATGTGCAAAAACAATTTAATATTTGCCGCTGTGGTGGAATAGGCAGACACAAGGGACTTAAAATCCCTCGATAGCGATATCGTACCGGTTCAAGTCCGGTCAGCGGCACTACAAACGACGTAGAATCGAGCTTTTCAGAGTTCGGTTCTATTTTTTT
>JAEWXO010000093.1 GCA_023458875.1 Bacillota bacterium
CATGCCTGTTTCTTCGACTGCCATTTTTGCAAGCGGTATTCTCATTTTATTTGCTGCTGTTGCCGCTTCCTTAAAGATTTTATCTACCTGTTCCTGCGAGTAGGTTGAAAATTCCTTCTGTGCATTTCTTACTTTTGCCAAAGCTGCATCAAGCTTTTCAACACTGTCTACAATTTCATAGTTTTTCTGGCTATTCATACTTAACTACTCCTTATTTCTTCAATTTGTTTTGATCTGTATTTTAAAATGACATGCTTAAAAATAAAAAAAAGCCGGTGCATTAGTATCTTTTAATGATATTATACCCCAACTGACTTTTTTAATCAATTATTATTTTAATCAAACTTACATGATGTTGTAACTGCTATTATGTAATGTGTAACAAAACGAGACTAAATTCGCTGTTTTAGATTGAATTAAATGTAAAAAAACTTGAATTTTGAATAATTTAGAATCAAATTATTCATTATTATCTTTTTTCTTGTTTTCGCCAACGAGTTGCATTGTCTTATATGTTCTGTAAAAATCATCGCTGAATGAAGCATATTTGTCTGTATCAGCCGTACATGTTAAAATATATGCCTTACCTTCTCCCATAACGAACGCCGACAGACATGAAATTTTTTTCTCTCCACTTTCAAGCGCAAGTGTATAGTCAAATTCTACCATTTTGCTGGAATCGCCTAAAGACTCTTCATTTTTTATTGAAAAAGAATCAGTTGCTTTTCTGTATGAATCAAGTGCATAATAAACATAGTTTTCCAGATCGTTGTCAACCTCTTCCCATGTAAGACTGATCTGGGCACCGTCTTTTACATATGAAACGTCAAAGTATTCCTTTTCCTTTTCCTCATAATCATCCGGCACATAAACAGATAAACCATCAAGTGACGGTGCACCCCATGGCTTCATTCCTGATCTTAGCTCTTCATATTCACTTGTATTTCCGTCTTTGAGAATCAGATAAAACGATGTAGCAGATGCTGCACACACAAACAATACAGATGAGATTATTATTGCTGCCAGTTTAACTTTTTTCAAAAGTTTTGTCTTCCTTTCAGCCAGGGGCTTGCCCGTAGTTATAAGTAAAATTAATATGAGTAAGCCGATAAGCCGGGTTCTGTCGTGTGCGATAATTTATCTAGGACTTATGTTGCCATAAGCCTCAAGCCGTCATTACAGTTTATCCACCGAGCAGATGTTAAAATAAACTGTACCAATAGACGTTGCATCGGATAGGGTTTACACAGCAGTGCAGTCTCCTGCACTCTGGTGAGCTCTTACCTCACCTTTCCACCCTTACCATTTGTATGGCGGTATATTTCTGTTGCACTAGCCCTAGAGTCGCCTCCGGCTGCCGTTAACAGCTATCCTGCTCTGTGATGCCCGGACTTTCCTCATAAACTAAAACGTTCACGCTATCGCATAGCTTACTCACATAATATATTTTACATGTTTATGGACAGAATGTCAAGGATAAAAATTTATTTTGCAGGAGTTTCGACTCGGCGCGAGTCGACCGGGCTTTCCGGTCACGCCTCTTAACTTCGGATATATATCCGCATCACTTTGTCACTCAGGAATATATTGCCTTATCAGAGGGAAAATGAAGGATGGTTGTGGCAATCTTTCATTTTTGATGATGGGAAGGTTATAAATTATAATTAAAGAACAATAAATTCTTAAAAAAATTAATCATTATATATATATTTTTTTGTTTTTAAAGAAATTTTAATGCATGTCTTGATTTTCGCTTTAAAATAAACTATAATATTTTGTATGAATGTTTTATTATTATTTTCACAATCAAATGATAATATGCATAAAATCAATATAGGAGGCTATTTTAAATGTCTTTAAAAAATGAATATTTAAAAGGTGTATACGAAAAAGTCTGCACACGTAACAGCGGCGAAAAGGAATTCCTTCAGGCAGTTTCTGAAGTACTTGAGAGTCTTGAACCGGTAATCGAAAAAAGAACCGATCTCGTAGAAGCAGGTATCATTGATCAGATCGTTGAGCCGGAAAGATTTATCCAGTTTAGAGTTCCTTGGGCTGATGACAACGGTAAAGTTCATGTAAACCGTGGATTCAGAGTACAGTTTAACTCAGCTATCGGACCATACAAGGGCGGCTTAAGATTACATCCTTCAGTTTGTGCTTCCGTTATCAAATTTTTAGGATTTGAACAGATTTTTAAGAACAGTCTTACAGGCCTTCCTATGGGCGGCGGTAAAGGTGGTTCAGACTTTGACCCTAAGGGTAAGTCAGATATGGAAATCATGCGTTTCTGCCAGAGCTTTATGACAGAACTTTCAAAACACATCGGTGCTGACACAGACGTTCCTGCAGGTGATATCGGTGTTGGTGCACGTGAAATAGGCTTCATGTTCGGACAGTACAAGAAGTTAAGAAATGAATTTGTAGGAGTACTTACAGGTAAGGGCCTTTCATACGGCGGTTCACTTGCAAGAAAAGAAGCAACAGGATACGGTCTTTGCTACTTTACATCTGAGATGCTCTCATGCATGAAGAACACAAGCTTTGAAGGCAAAACTGTTGTAGTATCAGGCTCCGGAAACGTTGCTATATACGCTACAGAAAAGGCTACAGAGCTTGGTGCCAGGGTTGTTGCTCTTTCTGACTCAAACGGATATATATATGATCCAAACGGAATCAATCTTGATGTTGTTAAGGATATCAAGGAAGTTAAGAGAAGCAGAATCAAGGAATACGCTGACAGAGTTCCTGGTTCAACATATACAGAGGGCTGCAAGGGCATCTGGACAATCAAATGTGATATTGCTCTTCCATCAGCTACACAGAACGAAATTGATCTTGAATCAGCACAGGCACTTATTGCAAACGGCGTAATGGCTGTTGCTGAAGGCGCTAACATGCCTTCAACTCCTGAAGCAATTGAGGCATTCCTTAATGCAGGCATTCTCTTCGGACCTGCAAAGGCTGCAAATGCAGGCGGTGTTGCTACATCAGGACTTGAAATGTCACAGAACTCTGAGAGACTCAGCTGGACATTCGAAGAAGTTGACGCTAAGCTCAAGGGCATTATGGTTAATATTTTCCACAACGCATTCAACGCTGCTAAAGAATACGGTCATGAAGGCAACCTCGTAGCAGGCGCTAATATTGCTGGATTCCTTAAAGTTGCTGATGCTATGAAGTGGCAGGGAATCTAAGTTTAACAAAAAAGCATAATTGAATTAAAGGCTGCACGGTTTAAAGACTGTTCAGCCTTTTTTATGCTTTTATTTGAAATGATAGTATTAAGTTATCATTATAGCGGACAAATCAGTCTGAAGTTTGTTCAATTTACCCTTTGAAATAATCTTTCAAATCTGTTATAATAATAATATGATGTATAGCTTTAGCAGTTAGATTCACTGGAAAGCTTTTTTTTTTTATATAAACATCATTTTTTATACGACTGATTTAAAAAATATAGCAACCGTCAGCCATATACTATAGGAGGGTATATTACATGGAACAGAAAAACAACTATTTGTACTCAATTAATGAATACGTTTCTTACAGACATAACGGAATATACAAGATTGTTGATATATGTAAGAAAGAATTCCCGGTAAATCAGTCAAAGACATACTATGTTCTGCAGTCTGTATATGACAGCACTTCAAAAATCTATGTCCCTCTGGATGCAAAGAATCTTAAATCAATGATGAAACACGCGCTTACTGTTGATGAAATAAGCTCTATAATAAGCAAAGCTGAAAAACTTGAATGCGACTGGATTGACGACAGTTCAAAACGTGATTTTAAATTAAATGAAATTCTTGATAACGGAAACCGTGAAGAAATACTCTGGATTGTAAAGCTTCTCTCCATTCAAAAAGAAAAATTAGCCCAGCAAAAGAAAAAATTATATTCATGTGACGAAAAAATACTGAACACAGCAGAAAGAATTATAACAGAAGAATTTGCTTTTACACTTGGAATTCCAAAAAGCGAAGTGATTCCGTATATCGCAAGTAATAAACAACAATAAAAAATTCCCGTCTTTTTTATAAGGCGGGAATTTTTTTATAATTATTAATCTTCAGATTGTGAAAATATATAAATTAAATATCTTCACTTATTTCATCATTATCAAAGACATCTTCAATATCTTCAGCAACAATGTCATCAATGTCAAACTCAAGGTCTTCACCGCAGTTTGGACATTTCATAGAACCTTCATCAAGCATTCCATCATCAAGAAGGATTGAATCGCCGCATGTCGGACATACAACTTCATATAATTCGTCGTCGTCATCATCGAAATCATATTCATCGTCGTCATAGTCGCTATCATCGTCATCGCAGTCACATTCATCATCAAGCTCGTAAAAATCTTCCTCAACTGCACCAAGATCTTCATCCAATATTTCGCATAGCTCAGTCAGTTCGTCTACCTGGCCCTGAAGATCCTCGATATATCCAACCATCTCCTGCATTACTTCTGCCATCTGTACCAGAATTTTGCCTTCTTTTGAAGAAGTATCGATGTCTGTACCGTCAAGATATCCCTTCAGGTATGACATTTTTTCTGTTAGCTTCATAAAAATCCTCCTTTTAATAAAATTTATTAATGAACGTATATTAATACACGTTAATTAAACAAAAAGAATATGCTTATGCACGTTCCATATATTCGCCGGTTCTTGTGTCTATTCTTACTTTATCCCCCTGATTGATAAAGAGAGGAACTCTGATTTCAGCGCCTGTTTCAAGAGTAGCCGGTTTTGTTGCATTTGTTGCTGTATCTCCCTTAAATCCAGGATCTGTTTCAGTAACTTCAAGTTCAACAAAGTAAGGCGGTTCAACACCAAATACATTTCCCTTGTATGAAAGGATTTTAACTTCCATATTTTCCTTAACAAAATTGAAGCTGGTTCCAAGCTTGCTTTTGTCAATCGGAATCTGTTCATATGTTTCCATATCCATAAAGTAATAAAGGTTATCCTCTGCATACAGATACTGCATATCCTTTCTTTCAACAAAAGCTGTAGGATATTTGTCAGTAGGATTAAAAGATCTTTCCACAACGCCGCCTGTAATTACATTTCTGTACTTTGTCCTTACAAAAGCTGCGCCCTTACCAGGCTTAACGTGCTGAAATTCTATTACCTGTACTACATTACCATCCATTTCAAAAGTTACACCATTTCTGAAATCTCCAGCTGAAATCATAAAATTTATACCTCCAAATAATTATAAATAACGAATAATGACATTTGTTTTTCATTCCATTACTTCTTTCTATTTTACAATAAATCTTGTTTTTTTGCAATACTTATTTTAAAATAATTATAAAGTAATCAGTTCTTTTGGACTATGTGTCAGATTTTTATATGAATTATGAGTAATGATGACCATATCCTCTATCCTGATTCCGAATCTGTCAGGAATATATATCCCGGGTTCAATCGTTACAACCATTCCGGGCTCCAGTGTATGACTGCTGTTCTTTGAAACTGCCGGGTTTTCATGAATCTCCATTCCTACTCCGTGTCCGAGTGAGTGTCCGAATGCGCTCTCAAAACCTTTTTTTGCAATGTAGTCTCTTGCGGCGGAATCAAGCTTGCTGCACAGCATTCCCGGAACAATACTGTCAAGTGCTTTTTTCTGTGCATCAAGCACTATATTATAAGCTGTGATTTCTTCATCAGACGGTTTTCCCATATAAAACGTTCTTGTCATGTCACTGTGCCATCCGTCAATAACAGCCCCGAAATCCATAAGAACAAAAGAATTTTTAATAATTTTATCATACCCCGGTTCGCCGTGCGGTAATGATGTATTTCTCCCGGTCAGAACTATTGTATCAAATGAAATATCCTCTGCACCTGATAATTTCATTTTGTTTTCCGTCATAATGGCAATATCACGTTCTGTCATGCCCTCTTTTACATTATCAAGTACATATACATATGTCTGGTCCGCAATATTCTGAGCCTGTATAATTTTTTCCTCTTCAGATTCTGATTTTATAATACGCAGTGAATCAATGCTCCTGCTCAAATCCATAGATGAATTTACATTTATCTTCGGAAACGACTGCTTAAAATTATTCAGACGGCTTACAGTCAGTGTTTCGGCCTCTATCATAACATCAGACGTACAATGCCTTTTGAACAGCTTTGACAGCTGAACCGTCTTGTTTTTCTGCTCAATGACCTCACAGCTTTTTACTGTCTTATATGCTTTTTCATAATATCTGAAATCAATTATAAGATATGCTTTTTCTTTAAAGCATATTAAAACTCCGTCGCTTGATTTGAACCCTGTGAAATATCTCCTGTTTACCTCTGATGTAATAAGTGCACATGTATTGTTGTCAGGAATCATATTCATCAGTTTTTCTATATTTGTCATATTTATTCCGCCTTTGAAATCATTTTTACAAGGCCATCCATCCCCAGAATGTAACTGTCACGTCCGAAGCCTGATATTGATGCCCTGCACACAGGAGCAATTACAGAATTTTTCCGGAACTCTTCTCTGGCCGCTATATTGCTTATATGAATTTCTATACATGGGATTTTAATTGCAGATATGGCATCACGTATTGCATAGCTGTAATGCGTATATGCACCTGCATTTATAAGTACTCCGTCATATTCTTTCCGCGCCTTATGAAGCCTGTCTATTATTTCACCTTCGTGATTTGACTGAAATATTTCACAATTTACATTAAGCTCTAAAGACTTAGCCATAATGTCATTATTAAGCTTTTCAAATGTTTCTTCTCCGTAAACTCCCGGTTCTCTTTCACCAAGGAGGTTTAAATTCGGTCCGTGGACAACAAGTATATTCATGTTAAAGCCATCCTTTATTATTTTTGATTATATAATTTTTTTGGAAGAAAAGGGCCCTCTATTTTTCGTTTGAATTTGAGAAATCCTTTCTTTTCATGTTCTATTGGAAAAACATATATGCATCTTATACGTCTGATATTTGCACCAAGCACATCAGTAAATATCTGATCCCCTACTACCGCAATATTTTCAAAAGGGATATTCATTCTCTTCTGTGCCCTGTTAAAGCCATCAGGAAGAGGCTTTTTTCCTTTGCAGACAAATTCCAGTCCCAGCTTATCGGCAAAAGGCTTTACCCTCTCATAATGATTATTTGAAACAATCAGCATTTTTATGCCTGACTCCTTCATTGTTCCTATCCATTCAATAACTCCGTCAGCCGGTCGTGGATTATCGTGTGTTGTTAGTGTATTGTCCAGGTCAAGCAGAAGACCGGCAATATTATTTTCACTCAGAAGCTCCGGCGTTATGCTGTGTACTGATTTTAGAGCAATGTCTATTTTAAACAAGCCATTCATTTCCCCTTTATTTTTTTGTTACCTTAAAATTATAACATTGTTTTAACATCAAAAACAATATGTTTATTTAAAAATATTTTTAAATAAACATATTGTCAATAGAATAATAACTTTTTACAGATTTATTTTTCATTCGTAATCTTTTCTGAATACAATATCTATCGTTGTACCCTTATCAGGTGCGCTTTTAAGACTGACTGCAGCGTTATGATACTTTGCGCCGTGTTTAACGATTGAAAGTCCCAGTCCCGTTCCGCCTATTTCCTTTGAGTGGCTCTTGTCAACACGATAAAATCTTTCAAAAATCCTGTCCTTATCGGAAACAGGAATTCCTATTCCGGTATCAGCTACAGAAAGCTTTACCCCGTTATCCGTATTCACGACTGAGATTGTTACTTTTCCGTCAGGCTTATTGTATTTAATCGCATTTTCTGCAATATTAAATATAATTTCGTCAAGTATGTGGAAATTTCCGGTTACGGACAGATGCTCGCCGACAAGCTCAAGCGTAATATTGTCCTTATCGGCAAGTGATTTAAGACGTGCAAGAATAAGCTCTGACAAATCATAGATATCAACATTTTCATTAATAGTCGGAACAGAATTTTCATCAAGCTGGGATAACCGCATAATGTCTTCGATAAGAAGTATCATCCGCTGTGCTTCCGAGTAGATATTTTCTGAAAAATGAGGAATATCCTCCTGCTTAACCAGACCGTCCTTAATAATTTCAGCATATCCGGATATAGACGTAAGCGGCGTTTTAAGCTCATGAGAAACATTGGCAGTAAATTCGCGTCTCATTTTCTCCTGCTCTTCCTTATCGGTTACATCAAGAATAATAATTACCGCTCCTATGGAATGCTCTTCAGAATCCCTGTACATCTCACCAGGATTACATACAGAATTAATAAATATCTGATATATGCGATTATCAACTTCCAGAGAATGTGAATTGTTTTTTCCTCCAAGTGCCTGAATAACTCCGTTCCTGAATTTTTCACTCCTGTTAAGTGTAAATATACTCTGTTTTTCAGGGGAAATCACCACACCGAAAATATCAAGTGTGCTTTCATTGTACGACAGTATATTTGCCTTTGAATCAATGATTATAAAGCCCTCGCTCATGTTTTCGGTAATTGTAATAAATTCCTGCTGTCTTCTCTTCAGCTTATCCATCTGATTCTTTATTTGTTTGTTCTGAGATGATATTTTTCTGAGCATTGGCGTCAGCTCTTCATACACATCATTATTTTCAGGATTTTCAAAGTCAATTTTATCAAGAGGTTTTACTATTGTTTGTGATACCTTAGACGCAATAACAGCCGAGATAATAATGACTCCTATGAGTATTATAAGCAGCGGCTGTATCATTCCGAACATAACCGTTAACGTACTGTAGGTTATGTCAGATATACGTATAACCATGCCGTTATCAAGCCTTACCGCGTAATTATATGTTCTTTCCCTGACCGTATCGGAGTATCTCTCACTTGATCCCTCTCCGTTCTTAAACGCCTTTTTAATTTCCTCCCTGTCATTATGGTTTTTCAAGACGGACACATCAGCACGGCTGTCAAACAAAACAGTACCGTCAGTATCAATAAGTGTTATCCTGTTCCTGTCGTCAGAATCAAATGTATCAAGGTAGGACTGGCCGCTCAGATTTACCGCATGAACAATATAACGGGCGTCATTTTTTATCTGATTTTTATATCGTACTTCAAAATAGTCGCATATAATCATTGACGCCAGAAAGAATACTGACAGCAATGCGATAACAGCGACAAAAAAGATAGACCTGAATATACGTCCGGTCATTTATCGGTTTTCACCTCCGATATCTTATACCCTATTCCCCGCACTGTTTCAATAATATCTCCGTATTCACCGAGCTTCTGACGCAGTGAACGTATATGAACATCAACCGTTCTGCTCTCTCCGTCAAATGAATAGCCCCATATCTGATTAAGAAGCTTATCCCTTGTCATTACGATATTTTTATTCTGAAGAAGCAGACAGAGCATTTCAAATTCCTTTAATGTAAGAACAATATTCTGCTCTCCGATACATACAGTGTGCTTTGCAGGCGAGATATAAAGATCCTTTATCCTGTATTCATTTTCGGATTCATCACTTGACGCACGGCGCATCAGTGCCTTTACTCTTGAGATAAGCTCCATCATTCCGAACGGCTTTGTAACATAGTCATCTGCGCCAAGATCAAGTCCGATTACCTTGTCATATTCACAGCCCTTTGCCGTAAGCATTATGACAGGTGTTTTTCTGGTAGCTGTTTCTGCGCGAAGCCCTTTAAGTATCTGAAGTCCGTCCTCCTCAGGAAGCATTATGTCAAGTAATATCAGAGAAGGAAGTTTTTTTTGAAGTGCACTCCGGAATTCAAACGGTTTTTCAAAGCCCTCAGCCTGTAACCCCGTACTGTTAAGCGAATATACCACTAGTTCTCTTATACTTTTGTCATCCTCTAAAATATAAATCACTATGCTGCTCCTCCGTTTATATACCGATCTTTTTATGTGTTCCTGTAATGCTGTATTCAACCCATTCTGCAACATTTACGGCATGGTCGCCTATTCTTTCAAGATATTTTGCAATCATAAGAAGATCCATACACAGCTCCCCGTTAAGATTGTCTTCGGAAATAAGACCTGTAAGTTCTTTTTTTACCCTACAGAATAAATCATCAACCACATCATCATATTCCATTACCGAATATGCAAGCTGAAGGTCCTTTTTAACAAATGATTCAACGCTGTCAGTTACCATTTTTATAGTTGCATATGCCATATCCCGTATATGAATATTGCTTATTTTATCGTTATTTTTTATATACTTGGTTATTTCCGCAATATCTGATGCCTGATCGCCTATTCTCTCCATGTCTGAAATCATTTTAAGAGCAGATGATATTATTCTCAGATCAGTGGCAACCGGCTGCTGCTGTAGAATAAGCTTCATGCAAAGTCCCTCAATCTCGCGTTCCTTCTGATCGATATCATCTTCTAATTTATTAACCTTTGGAATAAGCTCTTTGTCGTCATCGAGAAATGCCTTTACAGATGATGAGATTGCCTCTTCACATAATGCACCCATATTGATAAGTTCAAGATCGAGTTTATCAAGCTGTTTGTCAAAATTATTTCTCATATTATCCAAACCTCCCTGTAATATAATCCTCTGTACGTTTATCTTCAGGCGCAGAAAACAGGGTTTCTGTATCATTATATTCAACTACTTCACCCATAAGGAAAAAAGCTGTTCTGTCAGAAATTCTCACTGCCTGCTGCATATTATGCGTAACCATAATTATAGTATAATCCTTTTTAAGCTCAACTGCAAGGTCTTCTACCCTGGAAGTTGAAATAGGGTCAAGTGCACTTGTAGGTTCGTCCATAAGGAGTATTTCAGGTTTTACAGCAAGTGCTCTTGCAATACACATTCTCTGTTGCTGTCCTCCCGACATTCCAAGCGCACTTTTTTTAAGGCGGTCCTTGACTTCATCCCATATAGCCGCACTTCGCAGTGATTGTTCAACTATTTCATCAAGCTTTATTTTTGAACGTATACCGTGCGTTCTCGGACCGAAAGCAATATTGTCATATATACTCATGGGAAACGGATTCGGTTTCTGAAAAACCATGCCTACTCTCTTACGGAGAAGATTTATATCCATATCACCGTAAATATTTTCCCCGTCAAGCAAAAAGTCCCCTGTTATACGACAGTCCTGAACAAGATCATTCATGCGGTTGAATGATTTGAGAAGTGTTGATTTTCCACAGCCTGACGGTCCGATAAATGCCGTTATTTTATTTTCTTCAATATCAATATTTATGTTTTTTAAAGCGTGAAAATCACCATAATATAAATTTGCGTTCTGTACAGAAAATTTACTCATTTTTTCAATACCTCACAGATATTTTCTTTGCAATAATATTTGAAAGTGCGTTTATTCCGGCAACCATAACAAGAAGAACCACTGCTGTTGCATATGCCTGCTCTGTATATAATCCTTCTGACAGAAGAGCATACATATGTACCGATAATGTTCTGCCTGAATCCATCAGATTTTCCGGAATTCCCGCAATAGTGCCGGATGTATAGATAAGTGCCGCTGTTTCTCCTGCTATTCTGCCCGTACTTAAAATTATTCCTGATAAAATGCCTGGAACTGCCGCAGGAATAACTATTCTGAAAACGGTTCTCAGTCTTCCTGCTCCCAGTCCGAAGCTTCCCTCTCTGAATGAATCAGGAACTGACATAAGTGATTCTTCTGTTGTACGGATAATAGTCGGAAGAACCATTATTGACATTGTCATGGCTCCCGAAAGCATTGAGTTTCCGAATTTACATGCTATAACAAACATAAGATATCCGAACAGTCCGTATACGATAGACGGTATTCCGGCAAGTGTTTCTGTAGTTATTCTTATTACGGAAACAAGCCTGTTACCCTTCTTTGCATATTCAACAAGATAAATAGCAGAAAATACTCCTACAGGAACTGCCATTGCAAGTGAGAGAAGTGTCATATTAACAGTGTTTATTATTGCAGGCATCATAGATACATTTTCCGAATTATAATTCCATTCAAAAAGTTCGGGAGAAATTTCAGGAATTCCTTTTACAAGAATATATCCTGTTATAACTGCTATTACAAATATTGTAATACACGCTGCAATGACTACCAGAATCAGGAGTATGAGCGACAAAGGATCATTTTTATATGATTTCAGCTTTTGTGCAAAATTTCTGGTGTTTATTGACTGAGGTTTTTGGTCTTTCACTTATTTTTCACTCCTTTTTCTGATAAGACTGAACATAAAGTTAATAATAAGTATGAATACAAACAGAACTACTCCTGTTGCAATAAGCGCTTCCCTGTGCATATCTGCTGCATATCCCATTTCAATTACAATATTTGATGTAAGTGTTCTGACTCCGCTGAATATTCCGTCCGGTACAACAGGCTGATTTCCTGCTACCATTATCACAGCCATTGTCTCTCCGATTGCACGTCCTATCCCCAGTACAACACCTGCTGTAATCCCCGACTTTGCCGCAGGAAGCATAGCAAAGAACACGCTTCTTTCATGAGTCGCACCAAGACCCAGTGCGCCCTCATAATAGCTTCTCGGAACTGCACGTATTGCTGATTCGGAAACGCTTATTATAGTCGGGATTATCATTATTCCAAGCAGTATTGATGCTGTAAATATACCCTTTCCGCTGCTTCCTGATAAATTTCTTACTATCGGTACAATAACCGTCAGGCCGAAAAGTCCATATACTATTGAAGGTATACCGGCCATAAGATTAATCGCAGGCTTCAGTAATCTGTAAAGCTTTGCCGGACAGAATTCTGCCATGAATACAGCGCATAATATTCCCGTAGGAACGCCTGCTATTACTGCACCTGCTGTAACATATATGCTCCCGAGCATCATCGGGAAAATACCATAGATATTCTGCACAGGCTTCCATTTTTCGCCCATAAGAAATTCAGGCAATCCTATTTTACCCATAGCAGAAATACCATTTGCAAATAAAAATATACATATCATAATTACAGCCACTATCGACGCACATGCGGATAATAAAAACACAAATTTCATTAAAGATTCTTTTACGTTTTTCATAATTCACTCTCTTTTATTTATCTATTTCAGACCATAACTTCTTTTGCCCTGTATATATTGCATTTATATCCTGACTAGAAACAGAAAAGTACTCACTTTCATTACTTACGATAACAGCAATCCCATCCATTGCAATTTTCTTTTGTATAAGTCCTTTTTCAAGCTCACTTTGTTTAAGTCCCCTTGATGCCATTCCTATATCACATATTCCCTCAGCAGCTGATGTCATACCTGTTGTGGAATCATTCTGCTGTATTTCAATATCAGCATAAGTATTGATTTTTATATATGCCTCCTTAAGCTTTTCCATAACAGGCGCTACTGATGATGAGCCTGCTATTTTAATTTTTCCTGATATTTTTCCCCCGCTGTAGCTGCCGTTGTTTTCTATGCTTACATAGCCGCTGTCCTCAATAACCTTCTGACCTTCCTTACTCATTATAAATTCAATAAAATCTGCTGCCTCTTTACTCAGATTTTCTTTTACTGCAATATTAAACGGACGCGATGCTTTATATGTTCCGTTTTTTATATTTTCTGCATTTGCCTCTGTTCCGTCAATTGAAAGTGCTCTGACTTTATCATTTAGTGCACATAATGAAATATAGCCTATTGCTGAAGTATTTCCTGAAACGGATGTTATAACAACTGATGTACTGTTTGTTATTTCAGATGAATCAATTGTCATATCCTCTTTATTTCCTTCTGAGTTCTCCTTCTCAATATCAAACAATTCAACAAATGCTCCTCTTGTCCCTGAACCGTCCTCCCTTGAAACAACCGTTATCTCATCAGCTGTATTCACACCGCATCCTGTAAGTGCTGATAAACACATTGCCCACATTAATACTGTACACGACATCTTCTTCATATGATCGTCTCCGTAACTATTATTTTTTTGTCACAGTTATCAGTATATAATATTTAAGTAAAATCAGTAATCTGCTTTAGGTAAAATCTATGTAAACAAATATTAAGAAACCGAATATAACAACACAGAGGATACCCCACGCCTCTAAAGGCAGCGGGGGATATCTTTCCGTTTAAGTCGGAGTACAATCTCCGATTTAAACAGAAGCGATTCTTCGAATCGCCTCTGCTTGTTAAATGCAGAGCCTTGAATAAAAAAATCAGCATCTGCTTTTAAACAATGCTGATTTTTTATTTATATACGTAAAAATTTATAAATTATATCATTCTTCCTGATACTGAATATCCTCATCATATGAATCTGTATATTCCTGCGTTGATGATTCTGTCTGTACCTGCTCAGGAACCTTGAACATATCAAATATTGATTCATTATAATCCTCTGAAAGCGCCTGCGTTTTCAGAGTTACGATAAATCCGCCTACATTATCTCCGGATATACTGTATGAATCACTTGCAGGTTCTTCTCCTCCTGCTGAAACAGGAACCTGGGTTACACCACTTGAAGTATCAGCTGCAACATAATATATTTTGTAGAACTCATTTTCTGAATATTTGTATTCCAGTGGCTGTTCAAATGAAAAATCCTTTATAAAATACAGATATTCCTCATAAGAAACACCCATACGCTTAACAAGACTTGCATGTGGATTTCCTAAATATCTGAAATGCCATGATTCGGCTACATAACCTGTAATGGCCTTGTTCTGCTCTGTGTATCTCAATATAAAACCGTATTTTTCGGCGTTATCGTATATCCATTGATACTGTCCCTCATTTTTAAGTGCAGGATAATATACTCCGTCATTTATTGCAAAGTCCATTGCATATCCGGTATGATGCTCACTGTATCCCGCAAGTGCCACGCTGTCAGAGTATTCAAGTCCTGTAAGTGCCACGTCTTCATCGAAAAGCTGCTGCTGTTCCTCACGTGAACGGTAACCGCTGTTTGCAAGAACATCATTTATTCCGGTAGCTGCAAAGAAGTCATCAAGCATAAGATTCATTGCGTCAAGCATCTGAGAATTTATCATCATTTCTGTTGTATTTACGTCATAGCTTTCATGTTTGGAGTTATATATATTAACAAGATCTTCAGGCATTTCACCAGAATATTCATTGTCTCTGTTTACAAGAATAAGATTACCCTTATGAATATCATTGTTTGAACATTCGACCGTAACCGGAGGAATATATTCAGTCTCAGCTGTTGTATTTTCAGTTTCATCAGATGCATCCGAAATATTCGGGGAAATTGCTGATTTTTTGCCTCCGTTCACAGTCTGATCCTTGCAGGAAGATATTCCTATAGAGGTGATTAACATGCATATTGTAATTAAAACTTTTTTTCTTATCATTATACTTTTTCCTTCCGTTTATATAAGGGCTTGCCCTTCCTTAACCCGGCATTATTCAGCATAGCTGTAAAACTGAATTGAGAAGATACCTCCTGATTCAATATGAATGTGTCACGGACCGTATAAGAATCAGTGACACATTTTATAAGTTATACGTTAAGCCTATTTTTTAGTATAACATAAAATAAATGGTATTTCAATACCATTTTTAAAAAACTTAACGACAAAAAATGCAGAACCGATATTTATCTTAAAACAAATACCGGTTCTGCTTATTTAAAGTCTGTTTAATAACTTTTTTAATTTGCATTTACTCTCAGATAATCCGCAGGATTCTGACAGATATTGTTGTTTCTCACTTCAAAATGAAGATGATTTCCTGTTGAATCTCCTGTAGTTCCTACCTCACCTATTACATCACCGCAGTTTACTGCAGTACCTGTAACTGCCAGTACCTTGCTCATATGAGCATATAATGTTACAAATCCGTCACCATGATCTATCATTACAAAATATCCGTATCCGCCTGTATTCCAACCGGCTGCCGTTACTGTTCCTGCCGCTCCGGCATATATAGATGTACCTGCTCCTGCTGCAATATCAAGACCCTTATGACATCTTGAGCCACCGAAAGTATCGCTTATATACCCGCCGTTTACAGGCCAGATATATTGTCCGTTTCCGTTGAGTATTGTATCTTTTGAGGCCGGTGCTGTTGATACAGGCTTCTGCTTTGTTCCGACTGCTATCATTTCAGCAACAGGATCCTTGATTTTTTCAACAGATACGATATCTCTTCCTGTCTCAGTCTGTTCATCATAGTGAACGTCTATTATGTTTTTGTTTTCTCCGTTTACACCGTCAATCAGAACTTCCGTTTCACCGACATACATTGAATCATTGTTTACAGTCATGGTCTCATAAGGAATCGGTGTAATTTCTTCGATTGTTTTTGTGTAAACTACAGGCATGTTCTGCATTCCTGCTTCAACGATCAGATCTGTACCTATAACGCAAAGATCAGGATCAGTGATCTGAGGATTCAATGAAAGCAGCTGTTCAAGTGTGAGATTGTTCTGCTCTGCAATGAAAGTAAGAGAATCTCCATCTTCAACAATATAATGCCTTTCTTCGTTTCCACTGTTAATGTAATTCAATAAATCTTCAGTATTCATTACATATTTTGTAGCGTACTGACCTTTATGATATTCTATTGTCTTTTTATATTCTGCAGACTTTATGCCAGGCTGTGATTTTATCTGGTCAAGCTTCTGTTGAAGCCGATTTTCTACTTCTGAAATATCGACAACTGCCCCGACAAACTTGTCTCCGATATAAATTCCGGTTGCATCAATAAAATTGTAATCTCTTTTTCCCAGTAAATTTTCAATGCATTCATATGGCTCTGAAAATTCAACTGTTTTATTCATTATCTGTTCTGAATTATCAATTGAAGCTTCTTCTGCATATCTGAGCTCGTTAGATGCTGCAACAAAAGAATTGATATTCATTTCGATATCAGTCGGCTTACCTGACTTATATGTAGAGTTTATTCCGTTTTCTGCTTTTGAAGCGCTGCTTAATACAGATACAAAAACAAGTATTGCAGCTGCAGGCACTGCATAATTTACAGCTTTTGAAAATACAAGCTTTATCTTTGAATCTCTTACGCTGCTTACTGTAACATCTGTAGCTGCACGTGTAGCCTTGAATTTCTTCCTGATAGGCTTAATGCATGAAACAAACGGTACGAGTATTGTTCTGCCAACCTTTTTGAATTTTT
This sequence comes from Bacillota bacterium, assembly GCA_023458875.1. GTDB lineage: Bacteria > Bacillota > Clostridia > Oscillospirales > Ruminococcaceae > HUN007. Next base: position 17,086 of record JAEWXO010000093.1, read on the forward strand.
TTATTACTCCAAGAATTAAAGCTGTTGTCTTTGAGTTAAATGCTTTTGCACTGTCACAGAGCATCTTGTTAAGCTTCTTTAACAGAAATATAACGCAGTATGTTACGTAAGCGCCTAACCTTATCATAGCCCTTGAAAATGTCATACGTTTTTTTGGTACCTCCGTATCACCTGTGTTTTTGCTGAAAACGTCTTGAGAATTAATGTTATTAAGACGTTTCTTACCCATTCTAACAGCTCCCTTCAATTATTACAAATCAGTAACACTAGTAATAATTATAACTGATTTAAAATAAATTGCAATGCTTTTTGGAAAAAAAATCCGTACAAAACAGCTTTTTTGTTAATTCTGCACAATGCTTTACAAAATTGTAGTAGCTTTTTGTGTAGTATTACATTATTTTAAAATGTGAATATATTCCTAAATAATCTAATTATTAATATTTTATAATAAAGTATGAACTTTTCATTGCAAGTCATATAAACTTTATGTCACAAATAAGAACTATTAAGAACCATAAATTTTGTTACAGAAAAGTAACAAAAATTACACCGGCAGAATCATTAAGGAAAAAATTTTTCAATTAAATACTCCATGTTTTTATTTACAGGAGCTGATAATGAAATATTTTTATTTTTACAAAAAAGATTTCCGCAGTGCAAAGCCTGCTGACTTATATCATCACAGTTTCCTCCATACAGATCATCTCCGGCAAGAGGATGTCCTATATATGAAAAATGTACTCTTATCTGATGGGTTCTTCCTGTATGAAGGCTTATCTGAACATATGTATACTTTTCACATGACGATATTACTTTATAAGCTGTTACGGCTCTCTGTCCGTCCTTATCGACATGTCTCTTTATCATTGACTCTGCCTGACGTGCTATCGGGGCATCTATTACTCCGTCTTCACTTATTTTTCCGCACACTATAGCATAGTATGTTTTCGATATACCATGCTGAAGGCTGAAGGCTGAGTGTTGATTTTTAGCAACAACGCACAGTCCCGATGTATTTCTGTCAAGACGGTTTACAGGTCTGAAGGCTGTATCGGGATAAAGAAATGCGAAATAATTTCCCAGAGTATCGGTATAATGATTGATTGACGGATGAACCGGCATCCCCTGAGGTTTATTAAAAATAACCATGGATTCATCTTCATATATAATTTCTGCATATAGCGACGAATTAGGCTCAAGTGTCTGTTCATCATCAAAATGAAGTACAATTTTGTCATCGGGATTTACAGTATCAATAGTTCTGATAAGCTCACCGTTTCTTGTTATCCCCATATGCTGACGCTTAAGTCGGGTTATCAGCTTATTAGACACATTGTTTTCATTATGCAGAAATATCTGAAGGCTCATCGGATTTCCGGATTTGTTTATAAATACAAGATCTTTCAAAATTCGCTCCGCTCATTATTTATAGTATGGGATTCTGCCTATTATTTCAAAAGCCTGTGACTGCTGCCACATCTGGGATGTTACCATTATCTCAAAGCCCTCGCCTATTTCACATGAAATTTCATTTGGCTTGAACTTAGGAAGTCCGAAGCATGAAAGCATATTTGTAATTACCCCTGAATGAGTTACTATTGCAGCTGATGTCAGATCGTCATTCATCATATTAAGGATTATTTTGTCGAGTGCCTGATAAATGCGCGCTACCATATCAACAAGACTTTCACCGCCCGGAGGGGAATTTTCTATTCCGCCCTTAAGCCATGCCTTGTAATCATCTCTGTTTATCAGCTCTTCAACGCTTTTTCCTTCAAACTCTCCGAAGTCAAGCTCGCGCAGGTCATTTACAGCAATTGTTTCTATTCCGTCAAAAAGAATTTCAGCTGTCTGAAGACATCTTTTCATAGGACTGCTGTATATTCTCTCAACTCTTGGATATTCAAATTCGTCAAGCTTGTTTACAAGTTCGGTTTTCCCGTTTTCGGAAAGCGAATAATCTGTACTTCCTATATATATTCCTTTTTCATTTGCAGCTGTCTTTCCGTGTCTGACAAGATAAATTCTGTAACCCTTCAAAGAAATACCTCCTATACAATCTTCTAATTATTTACTGTCTCATTTTTATCAAAATGCTTTATATGTGAGTTAAATATGTTATATTATTAATTATTCTTTACAAATGTACGCTTTTGTTATATAATATATTAAAATATTATATTAAGATATTTATTATTTAACAGAGGTGAAAAATATTAAAATAAAATTCATTGCAGTGCCTTTTCTGATATCTATAATCTGTGCACTGCTTTATCTATTTTATCACAATAATCATGATTATACAAGTACATTTTTTTCTCTTGACACTGTCGTTTCCATGAGAATGAGTGATGACTGTATAAAGCAGACAAAAGACAAAATATCAGAGTATAATAATTTATATGATGTATACTCTGAGAATTCTCAGATACATAAGCTTAATCTTCAGAAAGAGCTTTTATGCAGTGATGAACTGACGGATATAGTCAAAAAGACAACAGATTTTAATGAATTATACGGAAACAATACAGACATTTCATCAGGAAATTTAAATATTTTATGGCACAGTACAATGCATAGCAAAATACTTCCTGACAATAATGATATCGAGGAAGCACTTCAGAATATAAGCTATAAAAATATTTCCGTATCAGGAAATATTATAACATTGAAAAACGGCATTTCCATTGATCTTGGCTCTGTTGCAAAGGGATACATTTTAGATGAGCTTCTCCCAATTTATCAGGATAAAAATATGGACTATTCAATAGTATCAATGGGATCATCAACATTGCTTTACAGCAATGATAAAAACCATATCTTCAATGTTGCTGTAAAATCCTCATCAGATTCAGTAATAGGAACTGTCCATACAAAATCATGCTTTGTATCCACATCAGGTGACTATGAACGCTATACAGAAATAAACAACATAAAATACCATCATATTATTGATCTTAAAACGGGCTTTCCTGCTGACAGCGGACTCTCATCCGTAACGGTGTTTGCTGACAACGGGCTTCTGACAGATTTTCTTTCGACATCCATATTTGTTGATGGGAAAGAAAATATCGAAAAACATTTATCTGCTGACAATTATAAGGTTATTGCGACAGATAAAGATGGAAATGTTTTCAAAAGTGAATCGCTTGATTTTCAAAAATTAAAATAAGATATTTTTCTGAAAGGAAAATTAATATGAGAAAATTAAAAAGTATTAAAATTAAACATTATAAAACGACAGCCGAATCTGAAGCAGTTCAGTTTCCGGTTCCTTCTTATATAAAAATTCCTATGTCAATGCATATGGGAACACCGTGTACCCCTATAGTAAAAAAAGGCGATACCGTTCTGGTCGGGCAAAAAATAGGTGACAGTGACGCTCTTTTTTCAGCACCGGTTCATTCCAGTGTGTCCGGAAAAGTACGCGGCATATCAAGCTATCAGCTGATTGACGGATCTGTGTGTAAAGCAGTTGAGATTGACACAGACGGACAGCAGACAGAAGCGGAACTAACGCCTCCGGTTATTGCTGATAAGGAAAGCTTTATCAATGCTGTACGTGAAAGCGGTGCCTGCGGTCTTGGAGGTGCAGGATTCCCGACCCATATAAAGCTTAACCCTAAAAATGAAATAGACACACTTATAATCAATGCCGCTGAGTGTGAGCCGTACATAACCTCAGATTACCGTCAGATGCTTGAACGTCCTGAAAATGTTCTCGGTGGTATACGTCTTATTATGAAATATCTGTCGGTTCCTTCAGCAATACTGGCTATAGAAAAGGACAAGCCAAACGCAATTGCGGAGTTTAAGAGGCTGACAAAAAATGAACCGGATATAAAGGTTTTTTCTCTCCCTTCAAGCTATCCGCAGGGAGCAGAAAAGGTGATAATACACTCGACAACCGGACGTGTCATAGCGGAAAATGAACTTCCCTCAGACAAGCATGTAATTGTAATAAATGTTTCTACAAGTGCCTTTATATATAAGTATACACAAACCGGAATGCCTCTTGTAAAACGGAGAATAACGATTGACGGAGATGCCGTTAAAAAGCCTCAGAACTTAATAGTACCTATCGGTACTATGATATCCGATCTCCTTGAATTTGCCGGAGCTGATTCTGAAAACATAAAAAAACTTGTCTCAGGCGGACCTATGATGGGAATATGTCTTTGTTCAGCTGACACACCTGTTGTAAAAACAAACAATTCGATTCTTGCTCTGTCAGATTATAAAGACACAGCGGAAAAACCATGTATCAGATGCTCAAGATGTATAGACGCATGTCCTATTATACTTATGCCGACAGAAATTGAAAAAGCATATAACAGACGTGATACAAAAGCGCTGGAATACCTTAAAACAAATCTCTGTATGAACTGCGGGGCATGTACTTATGTATGCCCTTCAGACATTAAACTTGCCGAAACAATCCAGCTTGCAAAACTACTTGTTCCACGTAAATAATATATGTAAAGGAGACTTTTATTTTGAATAAACTTATAGTATCATCATCACCGCATCAGCATTCCGGTATATCAACATCAAAAATAATGCTGACAGTAATAATTGCACTTTTGCCTGCTGTTGCAGCAAGCGGTATATTTTTCGGATTACGTGCAGTTCTGCTCATTGCTGTATGCTGTGCATCATGTATAACATTTGAATACATATCCAGAAAAGTTATGAAAAAAACTCAGACAATCGGAGATCTGAGCGCGGTAGTTACAGGACTGTTACTCGCTCTTAACCTTCCGGTAACGCTTCCGTTCTGGATGGCCATTACAGGCAGCTTTATTGCAATAGTAATAGTAAAACAGATGTTCGGAGGGTTAGGTCAGAATTTTGCAAATCCTGCAATAGTTGCACGAATAGTTCTCATGCTTTCATTTGCAGAGCCAATGACAACATGGGCAATTCCAAAATACTGGACCTCATCTGCATTTTCAGAAACAAGCGTGATTGTAAATTCAGATACTGTTTTTACAGGCGCTACACCTCTTGTTTCAGGTACGGCATCCCTGACAGATCTGTTTATAGGAAATACCGGGGGTTCTCTTGGTGAGACATCAGTACTTGCACTGCTTATAGGAGGACTTATTCTTATATTTACAAAAACGATATCCCCTTCTACTCCAGTTGCATTTATAGGTTCTCTCGCACTTCTTACATGGATATTTGACGGAGATGTACCTTATCAGATTCTCTCAGGCGGACTATTTCTCGGGGCATTCTTTATGGCAACAGATTATGCGACAACACCTGTAACCGTAAAGGGCAAAATTATTTTCGGAATTGGGTGTGGGGCAGTAACATTTATTATAAGGAATTATGCTGATTATCCTGAAGGTGTGTCATTCTCAATACTCTTAATGAATATACTCACCCCATACATAGATATGATTACACGGACAAAACCTTTAGGTGCCGTAAAAAAATCAAAGGAGGTAAAAACAGATGTTCAATAAAATAAAACCTCCGCTTGTTCTCACTCTTATCTGCACAATAATCTCCGCTCTTCTTATTGTAACATACAATATTACATATGTTGATACGACAGGGATAATTACAGATTCCATGAAAAAAGGTATTAATGAGATATACGGTAAAGGAAAGTATACACTGCTGAAAAACTCTGACGGAACTGATCTTACATATGACGGGATAACATCCATTGTTAAAGTTGATAAAAACAAAGCTGTGTTTGAAATAATTGCAGACGGATACGCCCAAGGTGGAATCCATGTCCTGATAGGTGTTTCAGATGACGGCATTGACGGAATAAGCTTTATTGAACTCAAAGAAACTCCCGGACTCGGAAGTAAAATCCAGGATGACGAGAGCTTTGTAAAGCAGTTTATCGGTGTAAACTCAGATGAGTACGATTTTTCAGCAATAACTGGCGCAACATTCTCCTCAGAAGGAATGAAAAAGGCTGTTGAAACTGCTCTTTCTACATATAAAAATCATAAGGAGGAGATAATCAATGAGTAATTTCAAGGAATTTACAAAAGGAATAATAAAAGAAAACCCTACCCTTGTTGGACTTCTCGGAATGTGCCCTACTCTTGCAATAACAATTACAGCTATTAACGGAATAGGAATGGGACTTGCAACTACATTTGTACTTGTATGCTCAAACATTGTAATTTCACTTCTTAAAAACGTTATTCCGAAGTCTGTAAAGCTTCCATGCTACATAGTAATTATCGCCGGATTTGTAACATTTATAGAAATGATTATGAAAAGATATCTTCCGGAACTGTATACAAGCCTCGGAACATTTCTTTCACTTATAACCGTAAACTGCATTATTCTTGGACGTGCCGAAATTTTCGCATGTAAAAACAAGCTTATCCCGTCTATACTTGACGGTCTCGGAATGGGGTTAGGATTTACACTCGCACTTACACTTATGGCATCAATACGTGAAATAATAGGTAACGGTACATGGTTTGAAATGGAAATTCCATATGTACAACGTATGACCATATTTATACTCCCGGCTGGCGGATTCTTTGTTCTCGGCTGTATAATTGCTTTTGTGAACAAGCTGTCTGACAAAAAACCTCCCGGAGAAATCGGATGCAGTACATGTGCAAATGCCTCTGACTGTCATGAAAAAGGAGGCTACGACAAATGAAAGAATATTTTGGAATTATGCTTGCCGCTCTTCTGACTGATAATTTTGTACTTTCAAAATTCATGGGAATATGCCCTTTTTTAGGTGTTTCAAAAAAAGCATCCTCCAGTATAGGAATGGGAATAGCCGTAACATTTGTTATGGTATTTGCAGCAATGGTAACATACCCTATATATCATTTTATACTTATTCCTCTTGAAATATCGTATCTGAAAACAATTGCATTTATCCTGATAATTGCACTTTTTGTTCAGCTTGTTGAGATTGTGCTTAAAAAGGTAATGCATCCGCTTTATAACGCCCTTGGCGTTTACCTTCCGCTTATAACAACCAACTGTGCAGTACTTGGTGTTACACTTTTAAATATAGACAACGAATACACATTTTTTAAATCAATTGCAAATGCTTTTTTCTCAGGTCTTGGATTTATGATGGTTCTTCTGATATTTTCAGGAGTACGTTCAAGAGTTGAAGAAGCCGACGTACCGCAAACATTCAAAGGAATCCCGATTACGCTTATTGCAGCTGCAATACTCTCACTAAGCTTTTTTGGATTTTCAGGTCTTGGAAAATGATTTTTAACAAAGGGGGTTGGCAGGTTTATGTTTGACGCTTATATTCTGCCTGTAATGGTATTTGCTTCAATGGGTCTGCTGTCAGGTGTACTTCTTACTGCAGCTTCAAAAATATTTGAGGTAAAAGTTGATGACCGTATTGAAAAAATAAGCGAAGCCCTTCCTCAGGCAAACTGCGGTGCCTGCGGATTTGCAGGATGCGGGGACTATGCAAATGCCATAATAACAAAAAATGCTCCGGCAAACCTTTGTAAGCCAGGCGGTCAGAATGTTATCAATGAGATAATAAAAATAGCAGGTGCTTCAGTAACAGGTGGGGAAATAGTACCGGAAACCGCAGTTTTACATTGCAGCGGTGACTGCCAAGCAACAGGTACAAAATATATTTTTACAGGTATAAAAACATGTTCATCGGTTAAAAACTTTTACTCCGGAAACAGCACATGTTCATTCGGATGCCTCGGATTCGGAGACTGTATGGATTCATGTGTCTTCAATGCAATATCAATAAAAGATGATATAGCTCATATTGATCCTGAAAAATGTTCAGGCTGTGGAAAATGTACGGAAGTCTGCCCTAACAAACTGATTTCCATGAAGCCCGTATCCAAAAAAACTGTTGTCAGATGCTCATCGGAGGATAACGGTAAAGTTACAAAGCAGAACTGTAAAAACGGATGCATTGCCTGTAAAACATGTGAAAAAATATGTCCCGAAGGTGCAATAACCGTAACGGATTTTCATTCTTCAATTGACTATTCAAAATGCACAGACTGCGGAAAATGCGCCGAAAAATGTCCTGTTAAGGTAATAGAAACAATAAAGGTATAAAAATCAGTCTTTAAATTTTAAATATAAATCGGGTATGATGATAATCATTATTTGACTATCATCATACCCGGTTTTCTTGTAAAATGAACATTTTCATTTTAAACGTAAATGGCCCTGTTTTCAAGACGGTTACTCTATACTTTTTTTAATCTCCGAACGATATTCCGAGATTTTTTGACGTTTTAACTATCTGGTCCTTAGGATCAACAAACTTTGTAAGCCCGGCAATATCTTCAAGCTTATTTGCTGTTACCTTTGAATTTACCATTGCAACTGTCTTGCCGTAATCTCCGTCCTTAATAAGCTGGGCTGCATATACACCGAACTTTGTTGCAAGTATTCTGTCATATGCTGACGGTGTGCCTCCCCTGAGCATATGTCCCGGAACGCACACTCTTGTGTCTGTTCCTGTCGCAGCCTGAATCTGAGCTGCAATTCTGTTTGTTGCGGTTATTTCTCCGGCATCCTGACGTTTTTTTAATCTTTCCTTTTTCTTCATTCCTGCTTCATCAACGTCAAGGGCACCTTCTGCAACCGCAATGATTGAAAATCCCTTTCCTGTTTCAGCACGCTTTATGACTGCTTCTATTACATTATCAATTTTATACGGTATCTCAGGGATAAGTATTACATCAGCACCCCCTGCTATACCAGCATTTATTGTAAGCCATCCTGCTTTGTTGCCCATTATTTCACATATAAGTATTCTTGAATGGCTTGCGGCAGTTGTATGCAGACGGTCTATGGCATCTGTCGCTATATCTACAGCTGTATGAAAACCAAACGTCACATCTGTTCCGTATATATCGTTGTCTATTGTTTTTGGAAGACCTATTATATTGAGTCCCTCGTCGGCAAGCAGCTTTGATGTTTTATGAGTGCCATTACCTCCAAGAGTAAGAAGGCAGTCAAGCTTCTGCTTTTTATAGGTTTCCTTCATGTTTTTTACTTTATCGACATTGTCCTCGCCAATGACCTTCATCATTTTAAACGGCTGTCTTTTGGTTCCGAGTATTGTTCCGCCCTGGGTTAAAATACCTGAAAAATCAGACGGTTCCATATCTCTGGCAATGTTATTGATAAGTCCGTAATATCCTTCAGAGATACCCACCATCTGAACATTATCTTCTCCAAGCATTTCAAAGCATGCTTTGGCTACTCCCCTTATAGTAGCATTCAGTCCCGGACAATCTCCGCCGCTTGTCAGTATGCCTATTCTTTTTTTCATAATTATATCCCCATTCTTATGCCGTTTTACCGGCAAAATTTTTTATAAACCCAAAAGCTTAGTATCAGACATATCCATGTTCCATACTTTTCTGAAGGTATGCTGTAAGTTCGATTGCTCTCATCGGCTTTCCGAATAAAAATCCCTGTGCATAATCACAGCCTAATTTCTCAAGTATTTCAATTTGCCCGATTGTCTCGGTACCCTCAGCTATAGTTTCTATTTTTTTCGATTTTGCAATTTTTATTACAGCGGAAACTATCTCCTGTGCAACAAGATCATCTTCAAGCAGCATAATAAATGAACGGTCAAGCTTGAGCAGACTTATAGGCATTTTCTGGATGTAACTTAACGAAGAGTATCCTGTTCCGAAATCGTCCATTGCAAGCTTTAGTCCCATATCGCGCAGTTCCTGCATCTGCTGAACCGCAAAATCAATATCTTTCATAGCAAGAGATTCAGTGAGTTCTATTTCAAGCCACTCAGGAGAAAGCTCTGTTTTTGACAATATATCCGAAATATACTGTTTAACATTTTTCTGATAAAAATCCTCTGATGTAAGATTTATTGACATTACTATATCAGGAAGCCCCATATCCTGCCATATCTTGTTCTGCTTGCATGCCTCATGCATTACATACTCACCTATTTTTGTAATAAGGTGTGAATTTTCTGCAACAGGAACAAATTTACTAGGAGGTATTACCTCACCGTCAGGCTTTACCCATCTGATAAGTGCTTCTACACCCATTATTTTTTTGGTTGTAAGAGAAATTTTAGGCTGGTAATAAAGCTCCATTTCACCTGCTTCGATTGCGTCAGCCAATGATTTTTCAAGTGCTGTACCTTTTATAATTGCATCATGGACTGTAGAATCATAACCTATGACTGCTCTTCTCTTTTCACCGGTTGACAACGCAAATTCAGCACGCTCAAAAACTGTAGCAAAGTCAGGACCATCATCAGGCATTCTTGAATATCCTGCGGAACATGAAAGAGACTGCTTAAACATATGTTCATTTTCCATATGTGAAAACTCACTCTGTATCTCCTTTACAAGCATTTCAGGAAATTTTGAATTGCCATAATCCTGAATGATAAGAACAAAATTATCTCCGCCTATCCTTGCCGCAAACCCGCTTTTCATTTTTTTCTTGTTTAATATTTCGGCAAAATCCTTTAATGTTTGATTGCCGTTGTTATAACCGCATGTATCATTTATTATATGGAATCTGTCTATATCAAATACTATAACCAGATATGACATTTTTAATATTTTACAGCATTCATATATCTCCTGACCATTTATCATAAGCTTATTTCTGTTGAAAAGGCCTGTCGTATCATCGATATATGCCATGCGTTCAATAAGCATGTCCTTGTCTTTTTCTTTTGAAATGTCTATTATTGCGCCGCCTATTACCGGCATTCCGTAAGTACCCGTATGAATATTTTTATACCGGAATGAATACCATCTGTACTGGCCGTCAGCTGAAAGTATACGTATATCCATACTATGCGTATGTGAATCGTTAATATTCTTATCTGCAGCTGTTTTAAGGTACGTTTCAAATAAAATACGCTCATCATAGTGAATAAGCTTTACAAAATCATCAATTTTAATTTTATCTTCTGTTAAGCCTAACATTTTTTTGAGTTCATTGGAAACATGGAAAGATTCATAACAATGTTCATTAAGAATGATTCCTATTTCTGAAAGCTCCATGGCAAGAGAATGCCTTCTTTCAGATGACGCCAGCGAATTGTTTGTAATGTTAAGCTGCTGGCGGATTATTTTATTTTCAGTAACATCAAACCCTATAGAAATTATGTACTGGCCATCATTTCCCATCAGCAGTATAGAACTGCTCCACGCTATATAAATGATTTTGTCGTTAATCTTCATTGAAAGTTCCTTAACGGCACTTGAAAGCATCATTTCAGGAAGAGTCTGTGATATAAAGCCCTGAGGAAATATTATATCAATAAGCTCCCTGTTACTTAGACCAGCCAGCGTATCTCCGATAACGTCTTTAAGTTTATCATTTACAATTACACTTTCTTTATCCCCGGTCCATATTACAACATATGCATTTACAATATTAATCAGTTTGATTATTCTTGATTTATTTATCTCTGCTGCCTGTCTGTCATATTTTTTCTGGCTGATTCCGTTAATTATAAAAAATAATAGTATAAACAGTGCAAAAAGCGCAAATATATATGTGGAAAGATTTTTGCATATTACAGCTATTATAATCATAACGGATGAAAACAAGATATAGACTGCTCCCATTATAAGGAAATTAATGTTTATTTTCAATTTATGCTCCCGAATTTATAAATATTATACATTTAGTAATTTTTATATTTTTCATTTTAATTATAGCAAAAATAATCCCAGATTGTCAACGATAATTGCCGAAAACGAAAATTATTTTAGTATAATCTTTTTTTATATAATTATTACTCTTTATTTACCTGATTTTTCTCCTGATTTCACAAAATATTCACAAATTTATTGTACAATATCTTTTATTAAAGCAGTATTTTTTTACCGCTTATATAAATAAAAAATAAAGGGGTAATCCTATGAACAGAATATTGGTAGTCGATGATGAAGCAAATATAAGACTTGTTGTCAAAGAATACGCCGAATTTGAAGGATATGAAGTACAGGAAGCTGAAAACGGAATGCAGGCAATAGAAATGGTTAAAAATTCTGATTTTGATGTTATAATCATGGATGTAATGATGCCTAAGCTTGATGGATATTCGGCATGCAAGGAGATTAAAAAAATTAAAAATATCCCTGTAATCATGCTTTCTGCAAGAGGAGAAGAATATGATAAGTTATTTGGTTTTGAAATAGGCATAGATGATTATGTAGTAAAGCCCTTTTCTCCAAAAGAACTTATGGCAAGGATAAAAGTTGTTTCAAAACGATGCAACCCTGCTGAATCCCAGGCTTCCTCTGACAGATATAAATATGAAGGTCTTGAAATAGATATGGCAGGCCGTGAGGTATATGTAAACGGAGTAAAAGCATCCATGACTCCAAAAGAATACGATCTTCTTTTCTTCCTTGTTAAAAACAACAACCTCGCCATGTCACGTGACAAGCTACTTGAAAGTGTATGGGGATATGACTTTTTCGGCGACGACAGAACAGTTGACACACATATAAAAATGCTCCGCAACAGTCTTGGTGAATACAGGAAATTCATAGTAACACTTCGTGGAATGGGGTATAAATTTGAAGCTAACTAAAAGCATCAGATTTCATATATGGCTTAATTTTATCTTTTTTGTATTATGTGTTACTGTCCTACTATGGATTTTCCAGATAGCCTTTCTGCAGAATTTTTATGAAAAGCTTCGTACGAATACAATCGAAGAAACAGCTCATAGCATGACACGCTCGTATTCAGAGACAAATACTACAGACGAAAAAACCTTTAATACACTTATGGAAAAGTTTGATTCAACAGCAATAGAAAATGACTTTACTTATATTATTACTGACCCAACTATTTCATATATAAAACACTGTAATGACCAGTCTTTAATAAGCAACACGTTTCATTTAAGAGAGCAGCTTGATTTTCTTGCAAGGAACGCAATACTTAAAAACGGATATTTTATTACAAGTGAACAGGGCCCGACAGCAAACAGTGAAGCTTTAGTCATCTGTACTGTTTTAAAAGACAAGAAAGGAAATACGGATTCTTATCTTATAATAAAATCAATAATAACACCTGTAAATTCGACAATCGTTATTTTAAAACAGAACACGTACTGGATAACTGCCATTCTTATAATTATTGCTCTTGTTCTGTCTTTTTTCATTTCAAAGAGCATTGTAAGGCCTATTCTCAGAATAACCCGTTCCGCCGCCGGACTTGGTAAAGGTGAATATAACGTTGAATTTGACGGAGGAAAATTCATTGAAACGCAGCAGCTTGCAAAAACACTTAATTATGCATCCTCTGAAATATCAAAGGTTGATGAGCTGCAGCATGATCTGATTGCCAATGTTTCTCATGATCTTCGTACTCCTCTGACAATGATAAAAGCATATGCAGAAATGATTCGTGATCTGTCAGGTCCGAAAAAAGAAAAACGTGAAGAGCATCTGAAAATAATCATAGATGAGACTGACAGACTTGCATTGCTTGTAAATGACATGCTTGATCTTTCAAAGCTTGAAAAAGGCGGACAGTCACTCAACTACACAAGCTTTGATATAAATTCAAAGCTTCACGATATAATAACAAGATATAAGGGAATCTCCAATGTTATGGGATATACAATAAACTTTAACGACGACACACCGGTAATAGTAAAATGTGATATTGTAAAAATAGAACAGGTAATTTATAACCTGATAAATAATGCAATTAATTATACGGGTGACGACAAGCAGGTATATGTAACACAGACAATTGAAGATAATTTCGTAAAAATAACCGTTTCGGATACGGGAAAAGGAATTTCTGAAGATAACATTCATCAGATTTTCGACAAATACTACAGATGTGAAAAAACAAGACGTGAGGTTATCGGAACAGGACTTGGACTATCGATTGTAAAAGCTATTTTACAAAAACACAACTTCCCTTTCGGAGTTCAGAGCACTGTAGGTGTCGGAACCTCATTCTGGTTCAAAATAAAGAGAGATAATGAGACAATATGCATAAAATAAGCTTTTATTTTCGCCTCATATTATATGTGTTTAACATATTTGAGTTTTTCAAGCTTTTTTTTAAAAATTTTCACACAATCTTCACATTTGAGTTTTATAATATAGACATACTCAATGAGGCGTTCAAGGAACCCTGTTAATTTGAGTTGTTTATTCATGGTATTTTACGTTTACCCCAACGTAGAATATAAATCCCCAATAATCCCTATATCATAACTAAAAGTATCCCTTTCGAGGGATACTTTTAGTTAACATACTTTTTAGATTTCCTCTATTAAATAAAACGGATACGATTTTTACTCGTATCCGTTTTATTTTATCTAAGAAATTTTTCTTTTCTTTTTGTTTTGGCAAAAAAATCATACGCCCGTTCCTTTTTTAAGGCATCTGAAGATTTGAACCTGACTTCATTATTAACAAGAAGTATGTCCTCACCCTGTTCATTCTGAGTCCATTCAATCTGGATATCAAGATTGTTTTGTCTGACATTGTAAACTATTCTCTGATATCCTTTTTCAACAAATGTTATATTGTCATATACAATGTCAAACTTGTTAGGCTCAACAATAACCTTTGTTGTTCCCTTTGATGTATCAGTTATATCAAGGACATAGCAGCGATATGTCTGTGTCTTTGAAACAGCTTCAGCCTTCACAACATCAATTGTATGTCCCGAGAAAATCGATACATACAGGTAATATGCCAGTATAGATATTATGTACAGTAACAGATATATGGTACCGATTATCGTCTTAAGGCCTTCTCCTGCCCCACTGAAAAAGAAAATCAGAATTGTAATTATTCCCAGCGGTATTAGTAAAACAAGATTTTCCTTGCTGTAAAAAAGTATCAGTACCGGCAGATAAAGCAACAGCCCAAACAATCCAACCACTGAAGTGACAACCTGTTTTCTGGTGTAGAGCATTACACCACCGAATACAATTGAAAGAAAAATCACCATAACCACAAATGATTTCATGTTGGTTATTTTAATTTCATAGTATAGCGATGTGTAAGTCAGAAAGAACAGTAAACCGCCATAGGCTATGCTCAGCAGGGAAAGTATTCTTTTTGCCCATATCGTTATATTTTTTTTCTCCGACAAACGTATTCCTCCTATTTATTTCCAAAATTTAGTTGTATAATTAACCATAAGCTTTTATAATTATATCATTTTATACTTTCAGTTACAATACCTTTAGTAAAAATATTAGAACAAATATTTCAAAATATTGTTCAATATATTTCAATCCAGAAATTTGAGAAATTTTTTTTGAAAAGTATTGACAAATATATTTTAACATCATATAATAATAATAGCATAAGTTATCAGAACACAATTGAATATTTCTAAATTCTATGAACAAAAGTAAGTAGTATGCAAAACGGTCTTTCAGAGAGTCTGACACTGGTGTGAGTCAGGCAGATACGCTGTCATGCGAATGGATTTGTGAGAAGCCTGGTGAAATTTTTTTAAAAGTATCCGGTGCCGTGGACTTCACGTTACAGAAGTAGGATATTGATGTATTTATATACTGCGTATCTGATAAAGGAAGCTTTTTAAGCTTTGAATTTGGGTGGCACCACGATGTCTATCGTCCCTTTACCGAGGGATGGTAGGCATTTTTTGTTGCCTGAAAAACCATATAAAATTACGAATTTATTGGGAGGTAATAATTATGATGAATTTTTCCGTTGAAGAAATCAAAGAAAATTTAAAAAAATACCAGATGGTTCCTGTATTTAGAGAAATATTTTCTGATACGCAAACACCTGTCAGAATTTATAATCAGCTGAGCCAGGGACACAAGAACACTTTTATTCTTGAAAGTGTTGACAATAATCAGAAATGGGGAAGATATTCATTCATAGGTATTGACCCGAAGCTTGAAATAGTAATAAAAGACCATACTGCAAAGATTATATGCGGAAATTCATCCGAGGCAAAGACGGTTGATGATCCGATACAGTTTATTTCAGACTATACAAAGAAAAACAAAATGCCAAAAATAGCAGATGCACCAGGTCTTATGGGAGGACTTGTCGGATATTTCGGGTATGACACAGTAAGATATATTGAAAATAAACTGACAGACACCCCCCATGACGATATCGGACTTGCGGACTGCAATCTTTTTCTCTATGATGAAATAATAGCATTTGACCATCTAAGCAGTAAAATAATTATAATTGAAAACATAAGATCAGACTCCCCTGATACAGTTGAAAAACAGCTGGATAACATTGACAAGAGGGTAAATTACATCTGTGAAAAAATTTCATCAGAAACAGAAATATCAAACCACAACGAAAACACAGAACCGTCAGAAATTTCATCAAATATTGACAAGGACCAATTCTGCAGAACTGTAATGCAGGCAAAGGAGCATATCGTAAACGGTGATATATTCCAGATAGTTTTATCACAGAGATTTGAAATATCAAATCCGCCCGACAGCTTCTGCGTCTACAGAATGCTTCGTTCATCAAACCCTTCACCGTATCTCTATTATTTTAAAAATCCTGATTACTGCATAGCAGGTGCATCCCCTGAAATGCTTGTAAATGTCAAGGACCGCATCGTTACCACAAAGCCAATAGCCGGTACAATGCCACGAGGAAAAAATGAGGACGAAGACAAAAAAAATGCAGAGAAGCTTATTTCAGACCAAAAGGAATGCTCCGAGCACACAATGCTTGTTGACCTCGGAAGAAATGATATAGGAAAAGTTTCAGAATACGGAAGCGTAGAGGTTTCTGATTTCATGCATATTGAACGCTATTCAAAGGTCATGCATATAGTTTCTGATGTTCACGGAAAATTAAGACCTGATAAAACATCCGTAGATGCCCTTATAGCAGTTATTCCTGCCGGTACACTTTCAGGTGCCCCTAAAGTACGTGCAATGGAGCTTATAGATAAATTTGAAAAAAACAAGCGATGCCTGTACGGCGGCACAATAGGTTATCTGGGGTTTGACGGAAATGTCGACACATGTATAGCGATAAGAACCGTACTTTTTAAAAATGACAAAGCATACATTCAGGCCGGTGCAGGCATTGTTGCAGACTCAGATCCTGAAAAAGAATACGTTGAAATCCATAATAAAGCCTCAGCCATGATAAATGCCGTAAAAGAAGCCGCAAAGCTGTAAAGTAAATTAATTACTGATTTATTAACATGTATCTGACTGTTACTGTTCAGCCATACCATAACAGTGATACGGATATATAAGCGAAGTCCAGGCGGCCGCAAAGCCTGGTCGAATCCGCAGATTCGAAACCCCTGCTAAACTCGTAATGACTGGATATTAACATCCGACTTAACCATAATATAAAACCAATAAAATAACCCCACTTATTATTGAAAGGAAAAAATCATGATTATTATTATAGATAACTACGACTCATTTACCTATAACCTCTGTCAGCTTATAGGAACAATGTACAGCGATATAAGAGTATTCAGAAATGACCAGATTTCGATTTCTGAAATAGAAACCATGAACCCTCAGGCAATAGTAATCTCTCCGGGTCCCGGCTACCCTTGCGATGCGGGAATATCTACAGAAGCTATAAAACATTTCAGCGGTAAAATTCCTTTGCTGGGTGTATGCCTCGGACATCAGGCAATAGTTGAGGCCTTTGGCGGAAAAATAATAAAAGCAACCGAGCTGATGCACGGAAAGTCGAGCAGGATAACTACTGATACAAAATCTGTATTGTTTTGTAATTTACCCGGACAGATAACCGCTGCACGATACCATTCACTGATTGCCCAGAGCAGCAGCATGCCTCAGTGCCTGAAAGTCACAGCACATGACAGCTCCGGACAGATCATGGCAGTAGAACATAAGGAACACAAAACATACGGCCTTCAGTTTCATCCTGAATCAATACTTACTCAGGAAGGAAACATAATTATTGCAAACTTCTTAAATCAGATAGACGGAGTTACTGTTCCTGTAAATTATGATTCAGGTATTGAAAAGGAAAAAACAGAACTTAAAAAATACATTTCAAAAATTGCCGATAAAAATCAGAGTCTCACAGTTAAAGAAGCATATGACGCTATAATCTGCATAATGAAAAACGAAGCAACCGATGCACAGATCTCATCACTCCTTACTGCAATGAAAATGAAAGGCGAAACGATAGAGGAAATAACAGGATTTGCAAAAGGAATGCGCGCAATGGCAACAGAAATTCACAGTTGCCGTGACTCAATTGATATAGTCGGTACAGGCGGCGATATGTCGGATACCTTCAATATATCAACAACCTCATCATTTGTAGTAGCAGCATGCGGAGCAAAAGTTGCAAAGCATGGAAACAGAAGCGTATCAAGCAAGAGCGGTGCAGCAGACATCCTTGAAAGTCTGGGAGTTAAAATAGCATCGGTACCGGAAGAATCGAAAAAAATTATTGATACAATAGGCATCTCATTCCTTTTTGCGCAGAGTTATCACAGCAGTATGAAATTTGTAGCGCCTACAAGGAAACAGACAGGCATAAGAACCATCTTCAATATTTTAGGGCCTTTGGCAAATCCGGCAAAATCCGAATATATTCTCCTTGGCACTTATTCAAAAGAGCTTTTAAAACCTATGGCGGAGGTCCTTATAAATCTAGGAATAAAACATGCTATGCTTGTACACGGAAATGACTGCCTTGACGAAATCTCTGTATGCGCATCTACAAGTATATGTGAAATAGCAGACGGCAAAATAAGCGAATATGAAATATCCCCTGAAGACTATGGAATACCGCTTGCATTAGGAGCTGATATTAAAGGTGGCACACCTGAAGAAAATGCACAGATCACACTTGATATTCTCTCAGGAAAGCTCAGAGGTCCAAAAAGAAATATCGTACTTCTTAACTCCGCAGCCGCCCTGTACATCTATGGTAAAGCAGCATCAATCTCTGAAGGAATAAAGCTTGCCGAAAATGCCATCGACTCAGGTAAAGCACTTGAAAAGCTCAATCAGCTTATATCACTTTCAAATAAAGGAGCAGCATAATGATTCTTGATGATATAATTGAAAAAAGGAAAATACAGCTTCAGCGTGAAAAAAATGAATTTTCTCTTGATAAAATTAAAAATATGGCTCTTTCGGTATCTGAAGATACAAGAAGCTTTAAAAAATCATTATCAGGCAGCGGAATATCGATAATAGCAGAGGTAAAAAAATCATCACCCTCAAAATCAATAATATGCAGTGATTTCAGACCTGTGGAAATAGCTTCCGAATATGAAAAATCGGGTGCGGATGCAGTTTCATGCCTTACCGAAGAATATTATTTTAACGGAAGCATCGGATATCTGAGCGAGATAAGGAAAGAAATAAAAATTCCGATACTCAGAAAGGACTTTATCTTTGATGAATATCAGATATACCATTCTCGTGCAGCCGGGGCAGATGCTATACTGCTTATAGCATCAATACTTGACACACAGACACTTATACATTTTAAAAAGCTTGCCTCTTCCCTTTCCCTTGACTGTCTTTTTGAAATTCACGATGAGGATGAACTTAAAAAAATTTTACCTGCAGAGCCTGAAATAATAGGTATCAACAACAGAAACCTGAAAGATTTCACTATTTCTCTAGGTACAACTGAGCGTCTTGCCCCGATGATTCCTGATAACTGCATCATTGTTTCCGAAAGCGGTATAAAAACAAACATTGATATGAAGCTTCTCCGTTCATACGGCACAGATGCAGTACTTATAGGTGAAACTCTTATGAAAACGACAGACAGAAAAGAAACAATAGATTCACTGAGGAGAGATATTTTATGAAAATAAAGCTTTGCGGCATAAAGCGTAAAGAAGATATTGAATATATAAATGAATTCAGGCCCGATTATATAGGATTTATATTTGCACCTTCAGCAAGACAAATTACTCCTGAGCATGCAGCCACACTTAATAAAAATCTGTCAATAGGAATTAAGAGTGTCGGAATTTTTGTAAATGAACCGGTTGAAAACGTTGTAAGGGCAACTGAGATTTCGGGTACGGATGTAATACAGCTTCACGGTGATGAGGATAAGGAATATATAGATAATCTCAAAAAACATACGGATAAAAAAATATTGAAAGCGGTGCGTTTGCAAAACTCCGATGACTTATATTCAGCTGACAGACTTGGCGCTGACTTTCTTCTCATAGACAGCTTCAAAGCTTCACAGTACGGGGGCACAGGAAAAACCGCTGACTGGAATGTTATAAAACATACTATTATATATACACCTTTTTTTCTTGCCGGGGGTATAAATACCGAAAATATCACGGAAGCAATTTCCTGTGTTGATCCTTATGGAATAGATATTTCAGGAGGTATAGAAACAAACGGTTTAAAAGACAGGGAGAAAATCAGAAAAATAATGAATATAGTTAATCCATACAGATTTGATTCGTAACACTCTGAAAGGAAGTAATATACATGAATAATAAAAAAGGCAGATTCGGAGAATTCGGAGGGCAATATGTTCCCGAAACAGTCATGCATGCAGTAGATGAACTTGAAGCTGCATACAGGAAATATATAAATGACGAGGATTTCAACACAGAACTGCGTAATCTGTTGAAACATTACGCCTCAAGGCCTTCAATTCTTTACTATGCAGATAAAATGACAAAGGATCTGGGCGGCGCAAAGATATATATAAAGCGTGAAGACTTAAATCATACAGGCTCACATAAAATAAACAACGTTCTCGGCCAGCTTCTTCTTGCAAAAAAAATGGGTAAAAAAAGAATAATCGCCGAAACAGGTGCAGGTCAGCACGGAGTAGCAACGGCAACAGTTGCAGCTCTTATGGGCCTTGAATGTCAGGTGTACATGGGAAGAGAAGATACAGAGAGACAGTCACTCAATGTGTATAGAATGGAGCTTCTCGGAGCGAAAGTAACCCCTGTGGACAGTGGAACAAAAACATTAAAGGATGCGATAAATGAGGCTATGCGTGACTGGTCCGCAAACTGTGAAAATACATTTTACTGCATAGGTTCAGTTATGGGACCGCATCCTTATCCTGAGATGGTAAGAAATTTTCAGAAAATAATAAGTGAAGAAGCAAAACAACAGATAACAGAAGCAGAGGGAAAGCTTCCTGACTGTGTTATAGCATGTGTCGGAGGCGGCTCAAATGCAATGGGAATGTTCTATAATTTTATAAATGATAAAAGTGTAAGACTTATAGGTGCGGAAGCTGCCGGCAAAGGCATTGATACTGACTTTCATGCCGCAACAATAACAAAGGGTTCTACTGGAATATTTCACGGAATGAAATCACTTTTTCTTCAGAATGATGACGGTCAGATAGATCCTGTATATTCTGTCTCAGCCGGTCTTGACTATCCCGGAATAGGTCCTGAGCATGCAGACCTCTATAAAACAGGACGTGCAGAATATGTTGATATAACTGATGAAGAGGCTGTAAAAGCATTTGAATATTTATCGAGAACAGAAGGCATTATACCTGCCATTGAGTCAGCCCATGCAGTTGCTGCTGCAATTAAAGAAGCACCTAAAATGAAACAGACAGAGACAATTATAATCTGTCTTTCAGGCAGAGGAGACAAGGACGTATATCAGATTGCCAGATACAGAGGAGTGAATTTAAATGAGCAATAGAATAGAAAAATGTCTTGAAAATCTTAAATCAGAAAACAAAAAAGCACTTATAACATTTATTACAGCAGGATACGGCGGATATGAAATGACCGAGAAGGCTGTATTGACAATGGAAAAATCAGGTGCAGATATAATCGAATTAGGCATACCCTTTTCTGATCCTATAGCAGAAGGCGCTGTAATTCAGAATTCCAGCATGATGTCACTGCAAAGAGGAACAACACTTGAAGGAATTTTTCAGACAGTAAGAAACATACGTGCCAAAACAGATATACCTCTCATATTAATGATGTATATTAATAGTATATTCAGATACGGAAAAGAAGAGTTTTTTTCACAATGCGGAAAATGCGGAATTGACGGTGTAATCGTTCCTGATCTTCCGTTTGAAGAGCGTGATGAAATTTCAGAGCAGGCAGAAAAGAATGATATTATTTCTGTAAGCCTTGTTGCCCCTACATCACATGAGAGAATTAAAAAAATCGTACCGGATTCCAGAGGCTTCATCTACTGTGTTTCATCAACCGGAGTAACAGGTATAAGGAACAGCTTCAAAACGGATTTTAAAGATTTTTTCTCTGAGATAAATAAATATTCAAAAGTTCCTGCTATGCTTGGTTTCGGCATTTCTTCATCCGAACAGATAAAGGAAATAAAAAAATACTTTGACGGAGTAATAGTCGGCAGCGCAATAGTAAAGCTTATAAATGAAAAAAATCCTGAAGAATCATTATCAGATATAAGCAGCTTCACTCTCGGACTAAGATATGCGTTGGATAATTGATATTAACCGGTTATTTCATAAGAAAATCAGTAACTATTCAGCCATATGTTTAAGCTACGGATATATGTCCGAAGGCCAAAGGCACTACCGGAAAGCCCGGTCGACCCGGCACAAGTCGAAATCCTTGTACAAATTAATAACTTAACCGTAATTTAAAAATAGCCTAAAAAATGTCCCCGCCTTTTAAAGGTGAGGACATTTTTGCAGATTATAATTGCTTTTAATACTTATCGTCGTCAAGATCTATTCGTAGCTGATCTGTATTTTTTGGTGGGTTATTCAATACTGTCTCCTGTTTTTTAACAGGTGGATTATTTTTTACTGCCCCTGCTGAAAAAGCACTTTTGTTTGCGTTAATTGTTTTTGGGAAATCAGGTACTGATGAATTTTTTCTGAAATCATAATTGGATTTCGGCGGATCTGTTTTTATGTTATTATTTCTTTGAGGTACCGTTAAATCATTTTTATCATTTACGAGTTTAAATTCGGAAACCTTTTTCTTAAGCATTACAGCCTGTCCTGAAAGCTCGTTGCTTGCCGCAGCGCTTTCTTCGGATGTAGATGAATTTGTCTGGACAACACCTGAAATATTTGATATCTCATCTGATATTTTTTCAACTGCAACTGACTGCTCGCTTGATGCAGCTTTTATCTGTGTTATTGATTTAAATACATTTCCTGTTTCATCATTTACCTTCTGAAGTGACTGTGCTGTCTTTTTGGCAAGCTCAGTACCTTTTCTGATATTTTCAAGTGCGCCTTCTATAAGTACTGTTGTTTGTTTTGCTGCATCAGCACTTCTGGATGCAAGATTTCTTACTTCGTCTGAAACAACTGCAAAGCCTTTTCCTGCATTTCCTGCTCTTGCAGCCTCAACTGCTGCGTTTAGAGCAAGTATATTTGTCTGGAATGCTATATCATCAATTACTTTTATTATTTTGTGTATTTCTGATGATGATTCGTTGATTGCGTTAATTGCTACAAGCATCTTATCCATATGTTCATTGCTTTCGGTTACACCATTCTGTGCGTTCTGTACATATTCACTTGCAGTCAATACACTTTCGGCATTGTTCTTTGCCTTCTGGGCAATATCATTTATTGAGACTGAAAGCTGTTCGATTGAATGCGCCTGCTGAACCGCACCCATTGACAACTGCTGAGCACCTGTTGCAACCTGTTCGGAACCGGCACTTACTTCATCAGCGGCAATTTTTATTGATTCAAATGTATTGTTCATTGAGTTGATTATTGTGACAATTGATTTTTTTATAGGAGCAAAACTACCGGCATAATCTTTATGTATAACGTTTCTGAAATCCCCTGAAGCAACAGCATCAAGATTAAAGGTTATGTCGGCTATATAACTTCTAAGGTTATTAATTGTTTCTTTTAATCCCTGAGCCAATAAACCGATATCATCATGGCTTTCGTATTTAATATTAACATCAAGGTTTCCTTTTGACAGTTCTACCGCTGCCTTTGACATTTCCTGAATCGGTCTTCCAAGATATTTTCTTATAAGACGTATCATTAAGAACGAAATAATCACCATTATTGCAAAAGTAAGAGTCAGAAATACTATCATACCTCTTTGTGTTGAAGCAATTGCATTATCTATTGAGTATCCGCAGAATATTGCACCTATAACATTTTTGTCATTATCAAATATCGGTCTGTATTCAGCCATATATGATTTCTCAAGTATAATTGATTTTCCCTGATAAATCTGACCTTCGCCAATAACCTTGGATGTAATATTCTGTACAAGCTTTGATTCGATATATGGCTTGTTATCCTTCAGAATACTTGTATTTCTTCTTTCATTGCCTACAAAAATTGTATATTCAGCACCGGTTTTATCATGCATATCTTTTATATAGGGATAATAATCATAAAGATATTCTGCAACAACCGCACATATTATATTTCCCTTTTCATCCTTAATCGGGAAAGTTGCACGATAACTAATCTTTATATCATTTCCGCAATAATAATCAGCACTTGCATTACCTTTAAGTGCCTCAATCACATCATAAGAAGTTGCTTTGTTTTCATAACCTTCAACATAGGAATCGGCAATAACCTGTCCGCCAGTGTCTATTACCGCTATATGCCCGATATCATACATTTTCACATAATAATCAGATACGGTTTTCATTTGCGCTGTCTGATTTTTTTCAAACAGCTCCCTGATATCTGAAATAATGTATTTATCAGATATCATATCATTAATAACTTTTTTATCATCTTCCATTTGCAAACTCATTGTATCCATATGACTCGAGCTTATATTCTGCAACTCCTGATTAATTGTCTTCTGATTCGTAACAGTAACAGAAACCACTGCAGTAGAAACAGCTACTAATGTTGAGCATATTGATAATATCGCAATCTTTGCCCCGATTTTATTGATTTTCCCTATTTTCATATATATCACCCCTACACAATATTTGTGCTTTTTACTTAATCGTCCCAAATAAAACATCGCTTATTATGTCTTTTACACAATTATAACACATATCTTTTAATACGTCAATGATTTATAAAAGGAAAATTTTTTTTACATGTTTTATTAAATATAATTTCTTTATGAATTATGAACTTTTTATTAATTTATTATTAAGATTTATATTGTTCTATGGAATTGCTAAACTATTTATGATATAATACAAATATAACGATAAAAATAATATAAAAAAATTAGCTTTTTTAATAATTTTCTACGAATTAAATTCGTGTTAAGAGGTGAAAGCGTACATGGGAGATATTCTTTCTCAAAGTCAGATTGATGATCTGCTTCAAAGTTTCAACAATAACGGAGATGCAGTTCTTGATGATTTGGGAAAAAAAAATAATGAGAAAAAGATTAAAAATTATAATTTTAAAATGCCCCAGAAGTTTACCAAAGAAGACCTTAAGATTATACGTGATATCTACGAGGTGTACTCACGGTTGATTTCATTATATCTTACAGGCGTTACAAGACTATATTGTCATGTAAAGGTTCTCCAGATAGAAGAGCAGCGGTATTATGAATTTAACAATGCACTCGAAGATTATGTAATGATGGGAGTTGTAAATCTTGGCATAAAAAACCCGGATATTATGGAAACTGAGTGTACAATTCAACTCTCAAACGCAATAACATTTTCTCTTGTTGAAAGAATGCTAGGCGGTTCCGGTTCAACTATTGAAGCTTCCAGAGATTTTACAGAGATTGAAATTTCTCTCATAAAGACCGTACTTGAAAAAATGACTTCATATCTTCAGGAAGCATGGTCAAGCTACATTGACATAAGCCCCACACTTTCAAGAATAGAAACGAACTCAAGACTTACAAAATCAATCGCTCCTGAAGATATCATCGTTCTTTCGACATTTGAAGTCGAATTAAACAAAAGCAAAAGCATTATTGCTATAACAATTCCGGCAGTAAATATGGAAGATATCATGTCACATTTTACTGAAAGATATTCAAAAACCTCGAAACGCCCACTGGATGAAACAAAAAAAACCGAGCAGCGTGAAAATATTCTTAAGGGTGTACGCAGTTCTTCACTGACCCTGCACGCAATACTTGCAGAAACTCAGATTGAGCTTAGCGATATTTTGTCTCTTCAGCTTAATGATATTATACCTCTTGATGTTCCTATAACACAAAATGCTGTTGTGAAAATCAACGATGTAAACTGGTTTGATGCCAAACCGGGCGTAAGCAACAACAAAAAGGCCATCAAGATTATAGATATCTGCAACAAGACATGAAAGGAGGAACATAATGTCTAACATAGATGATTTTAATGAGGCAAAAATGGACGCTATAGGCGAAATTGAAAATATATCAATGGGTGCAGCCGCTACCGCTATTTCAACACTTCTGAATGCTAAGGTATGGATTACAACACCGACGGTTGCTGTATGTAAGGCATCAGAATTTTCATACCTTGAGTTTGAACCTTCAGTATTTGTAAGAATACAATATATAAAGGGCATTTCCGGTTCATCTCTTCTTATCCTTAAACAGGAGGATATACAGCTTATACTAAACCAGCTGATGGGAATGCCGCTTGTGGTTTCAGAAAATTTCGAATTTGATGAAATCAATATTTCTGCCATATGCGAAGTAATGAATCAGATGATGGGAGCATCAGCTACTGCTCTTTCAAAGCTTATTAATACATTTATTGATATTTCCACCCCTGAAGCAATTATAAATTCCCAGGAGCGTGACATCCTGAAGCTCCAGGACATTAATCCCGATGATTATATATGTTCAGTATCATTCCAGCTCACAATAGATAATGTAATAAGCAGCAAGTTTGTAACTATTCTGTCTATTGATCTTGCACGTGAACTGGCGGATAAAATGATGAGTAATTATAATAAAGAAATCAGAAATAAAAAAGCCAGCTCAAAAAATCAGGAGTCTCCGTCAAATACATCTGCCGCTTCTGATAATACCATGCCCGCACCTTCAAGGCCTGAACCGGCGGTTGATACTAAGCCGGCAGTCCAACCAAAAATTCAGACTATACCGACATCTGAACAAGCATCACAGCCACCATTTGTTTCATTTCAGAACACATTATCGCAGGAGGAGCTTAACAATCTGCAGCTTCTTTTAAACGTACCTCTTGAGCTTTCCATTGAAATCGGATCAACTCAGAAAAAAGTTGATGATATTCTTTCATTCTCAAATGGTACAGTAGTTGAACTAGACTGCCCTGCTGACACACCTGTAAATGTTATCGTTAACGGCCATTTGATTGCCAAAGGAGATGTAGTGGTTGTTGACGACCATTTTGCAGTGCGTATAACCGAGATTATTCAATCCAACCTTTTAGACACATTAAGAAACAAGGAGCATTAAAAAATGGATGAAAAAATATTAATTGTTGACGATGCCGCTTTCATGCGCATGATGTTAAAAAACACACTCACATCAATCAATTACACAAACATTATTGAAGCAAGTGACGGAGAAATAGCTTGCACAATGTATGATGAAGAACATCCTGATCTGGTGATAATGGATATAACCATGCCTAATAAAACCGGTATTGAAGCACTCCGTGATATAAAACTAAAATATAATGATGCTAAAGTTGTTATTTGTTCAGCTATGGGTCAGGAGTCAATGGTTGTAGAAGCAATAAAGCTCGGCGCTCTGGATTTTATTGTGAAACCTTTCAAGCCTGAAAGAATAATTCAGACTGTAAAAAAAATATTAGGCTGATATTTTATTTGCACTATTTTAAATTTAAACATGAAAAAAGAATCTGTTTATTACTTTAAACGTAAAAACAGATTCTTTTTTTGATTTTTATTAAATAAAATATATTCTGTTACCTGTAGACAATATATTTCGGACCAAATGTAACATTTTCCTTCATTATGAATTGCTTC
Organism: Bacillota bacterium; assembly: GCA_023458875.1. GTDB lineage: Bacteria > Bacillota > Clostridia > Oscillospirales > Ruminococcaceae > HUN007. Next base: position 44,916 of record JAEWXO010000093.1, read on the forward strand.
AATGTCACCAGATCAGCAAGATCAGGAATTGAATACGGACTTGGAATTACATCCGCTGCAAAACGCTCTGCCGCAGTCAGGCTGACATCTCCAAGCAAAGCAAGTGATAATCTTGTCAGATCACTTACATCTACCTTGCCGTCCGAATTTACATCACCGTATTCATTGGCACTCATTACACTGCCATGATAGAAGTTGTTTCCAGAACTATTACTGGTGCTTGTTCCTGATTCAGGTCCGGTAATATCCTCTTTATCAGTAACTGACGTTCCAGATACTGCCGGCAAAGAAGTCTGGGATGTTTTGGTAACGCTTAATTCCGGGTCAGTAACTGTTGTATTTATGTCCGGTTTTGTAGTAGCAACAGTTGAAGAAAATGTACTTGTATAGGCCGGAGTTTCAATATAGGAATTTGTTGTTGTCTGTGATGCAAAAGTAGATGACGATACCGTAGTCTGTGAAGTTTTTGTGATTGACGACCCGGTCGTGTCAGGAGGAATATAAGGAAGTACACGTACAAACAGAGAAATATATTCGTCTCTGTTTATATATGCCCTTAACTCAGTTACTGATCCAAAATGACTTTTATAAGCATTTATATATGTATAACAGAGGTTTCCGCTGAAAATTGTAGTAATATCTATTGCAGAGTCATCCATGCTTACTATCTGTGAATATCTGTAATCACCGTCCCACTGAACAGCCACAAAATCCCCTGAGTTAATTTCTATATAGTTTCCTGAAGCGATATTTGTCTGAGCATTTATTTTACCACAGACGACGTTTTGATTAATGTTAAAATACGACGATGCCATTACTGCTGATACAAGCAGACTGAAAAGTGACGATTTTTTCATTAAATCCCCCTACTTTCTTTTCATATTACACAAAATCCAAATATGACTGGATTTCTATTTTGTATATTTTCTTAGTAATTAATACATTTATTATACCACTAAAATTACACTACTGTCAATAATCCTGATTGGTTAAGAATGAATTTTTATTACTATTAAAGTGAAGCGTATATAGCGAAGGTCCAGTTCGACCGCAAAGCCCGGTCGATTCCGCAGAATTGAAATCCCTGCATAAGCATTATCCCTCATTTAGGCTGAAAAGTAGCGGTAAATATACAAGCGAGTCCGGGCGACCGCAAAGCCTGGTCGAAGAGACGAAATTATAACTTCTGACGGAAAATTAATATATTATTCTTGTAATTAAACAATTGCTTTTTATGGATGTATCTGATATTATTAACTTATATACATATGAAAGAAGGAAAAAGCAGATGAAAAATTATTTAAAGCAATTCGGAAAACTGCTTGTCTGTGGAGCAGTCACTTTAGGAATAGCCACTCCCCTTTGTCATACCGGCATTATTTACTCAGCAACCAATGCAAATAAAGCAGACTACAACGAAGTAGATTCAAACTGGGCAAAGCTTTTGCAGCATACACTGTACTTCTATGATGCAAATATGTGCGGTACAGGAGTTGATGAAAACAATCTGCTGCCGTGGAGAGGAAATTGTCATACATATGACTCACGGGTCCCTCTGAACACAGAATGCACAAATCTTTCTGCCGCATTTATCGAAAAAAACCGCGATATTCTTGACCCTGACGGAGACGGATGTATTGACGTATCAGGCGGATTTCACGATGCCGGAGACCATGTTAAATTCGGGCTTCCGGAAGCATATGCAGCTTCTATAGTATCATGGGGTTACTATGAATTCAGAGAATCCTATGAAAAAACGGGGCAGGCTCCGCATGCCGAAACAATATGCAGATATTTTTCTGATTATTTTATGCGCAGCACATTCCGTGACAAAAACGGAGACGTTATCGCATTCTGCTATCAGGTAGGCGATGGAGATATTGACCATAAATACTGGCAGTCTCCTGAAATTGATGCTATGAGCAGACCTGCATATTTTGCAACATCTGCGCTACCTACTACGGATGACGTTTCTGAAAGTGCCGCTGCTCTTGCAATAAATTATTATAACTTCATTGACACCGATCCGGAGTATGCGGAAAAATGCCTTGACTATGCAAAAGCACTCTACAGCTTCGCAGAAAAAAACAAAAAAGCTGTCGGTGACAGTGCTGACGGACCGAAAAGCTACTATACCTCAAGCAAATGGGAGGACGACTATTGCTTTGCGGCATGCTGGCTTTATCTTATCACCAAGGACCACAAATACCTTGAAAGCAGTCTACGCTATGTAGATTACTATGCACCTCCGGGATACGTTTTATGCTGGAATGATATGTGGAACGGCGTATCTATCCTTCTCGGCCGTATTCAGGACGAATACCCTGAGGTCAGTGAGGAATGTAAACAGGCTATAGGACGAGGCCCATACGAGGTTCTTGACTTTTGGTATATGGAGGCAAAGGCGCTTAACGGCTATATGACTTCACAGATAGGAGAAGAAACACCTGCAGGGTATTTCTGGCTAAACACATGGGGCTCTGCACGTTACAATACAGCTGCACAGTTCTGTGCACTTGTATACGATAAATACAACAACGGTGTTGACCGCTTCAATACAAACAACGAAGACTATACATTTTCAAACTGGGCACTCGGACAAATGGAATATCTCATAGGAGACAATCCGATGGACCGTTGTTACGTTGTAGGCTTCAATGATAAATCAGCAAAATATCCTCATCACAGAGCTGCATCAGGCCTTACCAAATGCGAAGATACCGCTGAACATAAGCATGTTCTTTACGGCGCGCTTGTAGGCGGTCCTGATGCAGATGATTTTCACAAAGACGTTACCGAAGACTGGATATACAACGAGGTAACAATCGACTATAACGCTGCTGTTGTCGGCGCTGCTGCCGGGTTATATCACTTCTTTGGTGACGACAGCATGAAGCCGGATGAAAATTTTCCTCCGGAAGAAGCTGAAGATGATACCGATATTTTTTCAGGAGATAACTTCTGGGTTTCCGGATATTGCTCTGATGCACCTGAATCAACGGGTGCCGGTGCAACAAAGCTCACATTTTTCGTTAATACCGATTCACTTACACCACATACGGATATTTCAATAAGATATTATTTCAGCATAGAAGAATTTGAAAATCCGGGCGGAATACCAAGTTCATTTGTAATGCAAAAAACATATGATCAGGTTCAGACGGAGGTAAGCGGATGTGAAGCCGTGCTTTCAGGTCCTGTACAATATAAGGATGATATTTACTACACCGAAATATCATGGCCTGATTATGCAATTGCAAACTCCAACAAAAAATATCAGCTTATTCTCGGAATGTATTACGGTGATAACTGGGATCCGTCAAATGACTGGAGTCATCAGGATATGGTTAATATCGGAGAAGGCTATGATGATATAGTTGGAGGAACAGAGCTTGCAAAAAAATGTGATTATATCTGCGTATATGCTGACGGAAAACTTATAGGCGGAACAGAGCCTGACGGAACAAAGCCGGATAAAGTCTACACTGTAAAACAATTAATAAGACTTATCAAAGCACTTAACGGACAAAGACCGTTTACTGACGAGGCAATGGAAAAACAGTTTGATTTTAACAGCGACGATGCTGTAAACTGTGTGGATCTTATTCTTCTTAAGGGACTTGTACTGGGAAAATAGAATACGGACTTCCAGCTGCTATATCGTAAGCGATGACACAGTAAAATTCATTTGCATTTAATTTTAATACTTAATAATTAATAAAGCTTTCCTGTTTTCGCACAATGAGTGCATTAAAACCGGAAAGCTTATTTTATTTATGAATTTGTATTATTTATTTTCAAGCAGCATCAAGCAGAAATCCTTAAGCCGTCCGGCGGTTACAGTAACCGGAGAGGAATTATTATATGGCTTGGCTGAATAGAGGCTTAACATAGAATCAGGATATTTTTCCGTCAAGAATAAATTTTCTGATTTTTTATCTATCACTGAAAACGAATCAAATCCATGCTGCAGTCCTTCACCGGAACATTTTACAAAAGCTTCTTTTCTGGTCCATACTTTACAGAAGCTTTCGTATGGATTTTCAGAGCTATGTATATATGCGCTTTCTGCTTCGGTAAAAAAATGATCTGCTATCTGAAGATTTGATTCTTTTATAAACTCTGCATCAACGCCTGCCGGTTCTGAACTGAATGCAGCTGCAACAAGACCTTTTCCTTTTCGGAATGTGTGTGAAACCGAAAACTCCTTTCCGGTTTCATTTCTGAAAAAGGGCTTTCCGAATTCACCGCATATAATTTCAGGAAGTACGATATCTCCGTATCTGAGATAGTAGGAATAATGTATCATCAACCCGGCAAACATGCTCAAAAGCTTATCCTTCTGAAATTTATACCTTGCTATCCTTTTTTGTCTTTCCTCAGGCAGAAGCTCAATTAATCTTTTATCATTAAAAAATTCCGGCAGGTTATCCTGATTATACGGAAAAATATAAATATCTATGTTATTCATCACTTAAGGTTCCTTTTAATACTTAATAATAAAATTTATATGATTTTCAGTTCATCATCCTTAAGCAGAGAATACATGCAATAGTCAAATACCCTTCCATTTTTGCATACTCCGTTTGCCATTATTCCCTCAAGTTTAAATCCTGCCTTTTCAAGAGCACGTCTTGAGCCTATATTATATGCAAACGGTTCTGAATAAATACGTATAATATCATATCTCTGAAATACATCAGCGCATATCATGGTTAATGCCCTGCTCATTATCCCCTTGTTCCAGAAATCCTCTGCAAGCCAATAGCCGACTTCCCCGCTCCTGCTGTAAACGTCACTGCCAAAAAAGATTCCTATGCTTCCGACTACCCTGTCATTAACGACAATAGCACGGCATACCTGACGTTTTTCGTCGTTTGATATGCATGATGATACATACTTTTCTGCATCACTTACTGTATAAGGATGAGGAAATACATCACGCAGATTGCAGGCTATCTTTTCGTTATTGGCGTAATAAGCAACGTCCATTATATCTTCCATTTTCCATTTTCGCAGCTTAAATTCCATAATTACTTCCTCACAGTCTTTTTTATTTTTTTGCTCTTCTGAGTATCTGCCTTATTATATGGCAATATTTATTTAAATGTATAACTTACATTGATTATAACATTTTTTTCTTAGTAGTTCAACAAAAATATTATTGTCAATTTATTCACTTTTTATTATTCGTTTATATTAATGAAATAAATAATTTTCAATCATTTTGTTGTGAATTAATTGACAACGCATAGTCTACAGTGGTAAAATAGAGAGTAGTAATATTTTTTACACAGTGAAATATTTTACCGCAGGAAAATATTTCAGCGAAATTTTATTTTGCAGCTGCGGAGAAATGGAGTAAATTAATGGGATTCACATTAACCGAAAAAATTCTTAATAATCACATTGTTGACGGTAAAATGATCAAGGGCACCGAAATAGGCATAAGGATTGACCAGACTCTCACTCAGGACGCCACAGGTACTATGGCATATCTGGAATTTGAAGCAATGGGTGTTCCAAGAGTAAAAACAGAGCGTTCTGTTGCATATATCGACCACAATACACTTCAGAGCGGATTTGAAAACGCTGATGATCACAGATTTATCGGAAGCGTTGCAAAGAAGCATGGTATATATTTCTCACGACCAGGCAACGGAATATGTCATCAGGTTCATCTTGAAAGATTCGGTGTGCCTGGAAAAACACTTATAGGTTCTGACAGTCATACACCTACAGGAGGCGGTATCGGAATGATAGCCATCGGTGCAGGCGGTCTTGACGTAGCTGTTGCAATGGGCGGCGGTGCTTACTATATAACATGTCCAAAGGTCGTAAAGGTTGAACTTACAGGAAAGCTTCGTCCTTGGGTAGCTGCAAAGGATGTTATTCTTGAAGTATTGAGAACAATGTCAGTAAAGGGCGGCGTAGGAAAGGTTATCGAATACTGCGGAGACGGTGTAAAGACATTATCTGTTCCTGAAAGAGCAACTATTACAAACATGGGTGCCGAGCTTGGCGCCACAACATCGATTTTCCCTTCAGATGAAGTAACAAAGCAGTTTCTTAAAGCTCAGGGACGTGAAGAAGTATGGGTTCCTCTTGCAGCAGACGAAGATGCTGATTACGATGAGGTTCTCTCAATCGACTTAAGCAAGCTTGTTCCTCTTGCAGCATGTCCTCATATGCCTGATAACGTTAAGTCCGTTGAAGAAATTGGAAACATAAAAATAGACCAGGTTTGTATTGGTTCATGTACAAATTCATCACTTCTTGATATGATGAAGGTAGCACATATACTTAAGGGAAAAACAGTTCATCCTGACGTTTCACTTTCAATTGCCCCTGGTTCAAAGCAGGTTCTCAATATGCTCGCACAGAACGGACTTCTCTCAGAAATGATTGATGCCGGTGCAAGAATTCTTGAAAGCGCATGCGGTCCGTGTATAGGCATGGGACAATCCCCTAACTCAAAGGGTATTTCACTGCGTACATTTAACAGAAACTTCGAAGGACGTTCAGGAACAAAGGACGGACAGATTTATCTTGTTTCCCCTGAAATGGCTGCTATCTCTGCAATTACAGGTGTTCTTACAGATCCTAGAGATATAGGTTCTATGCCGGAGTTCAATCTTCCGGAAGAATTTATTATAAATGACAATATGATAACTGCCCCTGTTGATGAAAAGGACATGGGCAGCGTAGAAATATTAAGAGGACCTAATATCAAGCCTTTCCCTGCAACAGCTCCTCTTGCTGACAGCATTGACGCAAAATGTTCACTCAAGGTAGAAGACAACATCACAACAGACCATATCATGCCTGCCGGCGCTAAGATTCTTCCTCTCCGTTCAAATATTCCGGCTATCTCAAAGTTCTGCTTTACAGTATGCGACGAAGCATTCCCTGAAAGAGCGCTCGGATTTGGCAAGAGCATAATTGTCGGCGGTTCAAACTACGGACAGGGATCTTCAAGAGAACATGCTGCCCTTGCACCTCTCTATCTTGGAATTAAAGCAGTTCTTGTAAAATCCTTTGCAAGAATCCACAGAGCAAATCTTATAAATGCAGGAATACTTCCTCTTACATTTGTAAACGAAGCGGATTATGACCTTATTTCTCTTGGTGATGAGCTTGTAATTGACGATGTAAGAAAGCTTATCGAAAACGGCGAAACAACGCTTACAGTAAAGAACAAGACAACAGGCAAGGAGATTCCTGTTCTGTGCGAATTAAGCGGACGAGCAAAGGATATAATTCTTGCAGGCGGACTTCTTGATTATACAAGAGAATCGTTAAAATAATTATAAGGCGACATATGCATATTCTTTTAATTAATTCTTAAGTTTATACATCAATAAATCATTAAAATAATTATTTACGGAGGTTTAATAATGGCTGATAAAATCAAAATGACTACCCCCCTTGTTGAAATGGACGGAGACGAAATGACCAGAATTCTCTGGCAATGGATAAAGGATATCCTCATTCTCCCTTATGTTGACCTTAAAACAGAATACTACGATCTTGGTCTTGTTTATCGTAATGAAACAGACGACAAGGTTACAACAGACAGTGCTGAAGCTACAAAAAAATACGGTGTTGCTGTTAAATGTGCAACAATAACTCCTAACGCTGCAAGAATGCCTGAATACAACCTCAAAGAAATGTGGAAGTCTCCTAACGGTACAATCCGTGCAATACTTGACGGAACTGTTTTCAGAACACCCATCCTTGTAAAAGGAATCACACCATATATTCCTACATGGACAAAGCCTATAACAATTGCACGTCATGCATACGGTGATGTTTATAAAAATACAGAAATGCAGGTAAAGGGCGGAAGCAGGGCAGAGCTTGTTGTAACAGACAAGGACGGAAATGAAACAAAGCAGCTTATCCACGACTTTAAAACTGACGGAGTTATTCAGGGACTTCATAACATTGATAACAGTATTGCAGGTTTTGCAAGAGCATGCTTAAGCTACGGTCTTGATCTTAAACAGGATGTATGGTTTGCTACAAAGGATACTATCTCAAAGAAATATGACCATTGCTTCAAGGATATTTTCCAGGAAATATTCGACAACGAATACAAAGCAAAATATGAAGAAGCAGGCATAACATATTTCTATACTCTTATTGACGATGCTGTAGCACGTGTTATCCGTTCAGAGGGCGGATATATCTGGGCATGTAAAAACTATGACGGTGACGTTATGTCAGACATGGTTTCAACTGCATACGGCAGTCTTGCAATGATGACATCCGTTCTTGTTTCCCCTGACGGAATTTATGAATATGAAGCAGCTCACGGAACAGTTCAGAGACATTATTACAAGCATCTCAAGGGTGAGGTAACATCTACAAACTCTGTTGCAACAATATTTGCATGGAGCGGAGCACTCAGAAAAAGAGGAGAGCTTGACAATATCCCTGAGCTTATAAGATTTGCTGACAATCTTGAAAAAGCAACTATCCAGACAATAGAGGACGGCGTAATGACAGGCGATCTGTATATGATTTCAACTCTTGAAAAGAAACAAAAGGTTGATTCTGAAGAATTCCTTCATGAAATAAACAAAAGACTTGAAAAAATGTGATTTTCAAAGCTATGCTTTTTCGGGCAGACAGTTTTCTGCCCGAAAATATTAATTCAGAAAGGTGGTATCTATAATGGCAAAAGAAGCTATATCAAATCTTGTAATCAGACGACTTCCCCGATACTACAGATTTCTCGGTGATCTCGACGCAATGGGAATTACAAAAATATCCTCCAAAGAACTATCAGAAAGAATGGGACTGACAGCGTCGCAGATTCGTCAGGATCTGAACTGCTTCGGAGGTTTCGGACAGCAGGGCTACGGCTATAATATCCGTGATCTGCAGTACGAAATAGGAAAGATTCTTGGACTGAATGTAAAAAACAAAGCCATCCTGATTGGTGCCGGAAACCTTGGAAAGGCAATTGCTTCACATATTGATTTCAGTAAACTGGGATTTGAGCTTACAGGCATATTTGACAATGACAAGTCACTCATTGACTCACAGATAACCGGTGTATCGGTATCAGACATTGACGAGCTCGATACATTCTGCAAGGACAAAAAGCCTGAAATCGCAATATTATGCATTCCAAAGGAATCCGCCGGCCTTCTTTCAGAAAAGCTTATAGACCTTGGCATTACAGCATTCTGGAACTTCAGCCACTATGATTTCAGACTGAGCAATCAGAATGTCATTGTTGAAAATGTTCACCTTGGTGACAGCCTTATGGTTCTTTCATACGGACTAAGATCACGCAGTGATAATTAATAGCTTAGGGTAATATGCCCGAAAAGGTAGCCATAGAGAAGTGTTAAAATGCCAAGGCAAAAATAAACAAAACCTCAGTAAATTCTGACGATGCGGAATTTACTGAGGTTTTGTTGTTGTGGTTAATGATTTTTTGGGTTTTCATTGTCCCCTTAAAACTCAAATCTTACTTCGGCTGATTCATTAAAATATTCGTTTGGATTACAAGTCCAACAAAATTCATATAGCTGAAATGCCGTGGTATTCCTTCTTTTATACTTTCCTTTTCATATTTTCATGAAGTACTTCTTATTTCTATATTGCTTGAAGCACAGCCGTTCAATACAATTAAACTTGAAATCACAGCGGTTAGGATAGCTAATTTTTTCATGTATCATATTCTCCTTACTTATATTAGCTAAATCTGCTTCAAAACGATTTCTAATATAACAAACGTATTGTATTAGATTAAGGGTTTTGAAGCAGATAAGAGTGATTATATTTATTAATTAACCAGCTAGGTTTACATCATCTTCAGGTGAGTAGTCTGGACTCCACGCACCATTAACAGTAGAAGCATTATACTGATTTGTTGAGCACAGAATCACAGATGTAATTGTGAGGACTAATCCGTAAATGATAGCCTCCGCTACTACTTCTTATCAATGCAAATAATACAAAGAACGCAACACTTGCCGATTTTAACGTTGCATTTACTTTGAAAATTAACGTGATTTTTATAGAAATAAAAATATATACCGTATCACTTTATCGTAAATACTTCTCCCTAATTATGTTCCTCATCATATCAATAAACCATATTGTAACCACAAAAATCGGTGAGGCAATAATAAGAGTAACTATATACTGATTTTTTTCAGAAATATTGAAAAAATAATCTATAACAGCTCCCAATGATAATACAGCCGTATACACAAATGCAAGCACAAATGAATAATCTGCTATTTTCCTTGCTCTTTTTGCTTTTTCTTTTTCTGAACGGTCTTCGTACATTTTCGTTATCATTTTCATTATCATAAGCATTGCAGGGAAAAATATTGCAAAGCACACCAATGCTGCTTGTGACAGTAATATTCCGAATACTATACATATCAATGAAAGAACGATAAATATTTTATATCTGATTTTTAATTTATCTGACATAATTTCATCCTTTACATTTGTTTATTATCTCCTCGCATCTGCTTACATTAACGCAGTTGCTGTTTGAAGAATCTACCCGGTAAAGTCTCTTGTATTTTTCAAATCTGCCTTTATAGAAATCCTCCTCATCTGCAAGAAATCTTCGGCAAACCTCGCTGTAATTTGGTGCGGACTGCATTTCTTCACGGTTTATACATCTGAGAAGGCGTTCTTTTTCATCAAGCTCAAGATAAATGATTATTACCGTATCGTCATCATAATAATCATAAAGCTTATCTACCACATCAGGAGTTCCTATCATAATGTAATCGCAGCTTTGTGACAAATCAATAGAACATGTAAAATAATTCCAGTCGCCGTTTACTGTATGATATGTGCGTCTTTCTATCACCTTGCCTTCAGCCTCAAGTTTATGAAGGGTATTTTCATCAACAAAGTGATATTCCTTGCCTTCTGTTTCATTTACCCTTTTCGGACGTGTTGTATATGTAACGACCGGCTTGAGTCCGGGGATATTTTTTTTAATCAGTTCATTAAAAACTGTATCCTTCCCGGCGCCGCTCTTTCCTATTAAACAAAATATATTTCCCATTATTACTAAACTCCTGTTATCTGGTGAGTATTCCACGGATACATGGAATGTTCAATTTTACTTAAAGTATTGCTGTTCAGTCAATGAAGTTAATTTAACAGCGATTTCGCCCCGGCATGAGTCGACCAGGTTTTGTGGTTGCCTGGGCTTCGCTCACATATCTGTCTCGCTTTATGGTGTGGCTGAACAGTAACCTTAAAGCTTTCCGCCTGTTTTAAAATACTGCATCATTTCGTTTGTAATACTTACTCTGTAATCAATATCCCACAGTTCATCTCTTCTGAACCATTTTCCCTCGGCAAGCTCATTTGTGTCAAGCTTTATTTCTGGTGAACCGTCAAGCTCTGCAAAAAAGCCTATAAGAATTGATTCAGTAAGCCCCCATGGCTGACTTTTATAATATCTTATATTCTTTACTTTAAGGCCTACTTCCTCCATTACCTCACGCTTTACTGTTTCCTCAAAGGTTTCCCCTATTTCTGTAAATCCTGCAACAAGAGAATATTTCTTGTACGGCCTGTTTGCGTATTTTGTCATAAGTATTTTTTCGCCGTCTGTAATGGCTACTATAATTGCCGGTGAAATTTTAGGATAGATCATATTGTTACATGCAGGACAATGCATCATCCTCTCCTTTGTATCATGACAGAGACTGTGTCCGCATTTTCCGCAAAATCTGTTGGCATTATACCAGTTAATAAGATGATGCGCTGTCAGAGCTGCAAAGGCTTCATCCTTCGGAGAAGCTGCACGGATGTCATTTATCGTTTCATAGGAAAATCCTTCAGGAATATTTTCAACAGTATCAGAATAAAAATACTCCCTGTCATCAATGCTGAAAAGATAAGTGTATTTTTTATTTTTCTCCCCCAATTCCCTGTACTGTGGAATTCTTATAATCCCGTCAAAATTTTTTAATAATATATTCTGTCCATCTGAATAAATAACAAAACTGTTATCGTTTATCGTTTTCTGATAAAACTCATTGTGCAGCTTCATGGGATAAATATCATGTATCATGCAAATCTCCTCTTCTTTTTTATAGATTTATATTTATCATTGTTCCTAATTTCAATGAATAAATTACTGTTTCCCTAACTTCTTTTCCTTCAATCCTGCTTAGTGCCGACCTGTAAACTGCAAGCTGAAGTGAATAATTTTCTGCAAGAACATTTATGTCTGAGACATTGTCCGTCTTGTAATCAACCAGTACAAGTCCGTCATCCTCCTGAAAATACATATCAATTATACCCTGAATCATGCCGTTTGTATTATTATATTTTGCAAATTCATCATCAGGTATTTCAAGGTCACTTACTCTCATGAGAAATTTTCTTTCTCTTATAATATTTCCTGAGCTGAGTGCACGTTTAAAAAGCTCCGAAGCCGTGAATCTTTTAATAAGATTTATGTCAGCTGCGCGCTTCTGATGTTCTGTAATAAATCCTTTGCGGACAATATTGTCTATTTCTGCGGAAGCATCAGCATAAAGTCTCTGAAAATCCGCATGCTGAAGTATACTGTGAATAACAGTTCCCTTTTCACTTCCTGTAAGCCTTCCGCCTTCCTGCATAAATGACGGTCTTTTAAGGGATGCAGCAGAGCTTCTCATATTTTTTGAAATTTCAGAAACCGATACCTTTGCCTGAAGAAGAGAAAGTGAATAATCATATTTAAAGCTGAATTTTTCCTCTATTTCACTTACAAGTCCGTTATTTACTTCTGCTTTTTCAATTAAGTTATTTTTGTCTTCAACTTTTATATTTTCTTCGGTAAGGCTCTCCGCTTCAATGCTTTCGAATTTTATATTAAAATTATCATTCTGAATATAGAACATATCATATTCACTGAGCTCACGGAGTTTTTTTGCATCCTTATGGGTAATAAGCACCATAAGCAGCCAGTCACTCATGGACTTTGCCTCTGAAGCAATCTGCGGAGTTATTCCACTGTACTGATGAATATTTACTGCATAATCTGCAAGCTTGTTTTTCTGGGATTTTCCTATTTTCAAAGGAATAAAAAGCTTTTCCTTCGCTCTTGTAAGTGCAACGTAGAGAAGTCTTAATTCTTCGCTGAGAGAGTCTGACATATTCATTTTATTTATTACGTTAAAAGGAAGCGTGGTATACCTTTGAAACTCACGCCTGTTCTGCAGTCTGAAGCCTATTCCGCTTTCAAAATTCAGCTGAATATTCTTTCTGCTGTCTGCAACATTAAACAGAGAATGTGTCTGACACAGAAATACAAAAGGAAATTCGAGTCCCTTTGATTTATGAATCGTTTTTATCATTACAACATCCTCTGAGGTTGAAACTGTCTGTCCCTGACGGAAATCACCGTTTATCTTTATCATTTTATCTATATATCTTAAAAATCCGCTCAGACCTTCATTGGAGGATTCCTGATACATTTTTGCATACTCCAGAAGAACACGCAGGTTGGCTCTTTTTTTATCGCAGTCACTGTAAATCTGTATTACTGAAATAAAATCAGTTCTGTCATATATTTTTCTGATAAGACCCACAAGATCAAGCGTTGCCGACTGCATTCTCAGCTCTGAAATTGTATTGTATACATTTCTTGTTTTCAGAAGAAGATCTCCCGAAAGAATGGGCGCCTGGCCTTCAATACTCTCTATTCCTGTACATACTGCATCATAAATATGTCCGCTTTTGTTAATAAGCCTGAGCTCCGCAAATTCGTCATCTGTAAGCATGAACATAGGTGAAAGCATTACAGCGGCAAATGACGTATCAATAAGCGGATTGTCAGTTATACGCAGAAGATTTATAAGTACTGAAATTTCTCTTGATTTAAGATATCCTGCCGTTTCTTCACTGTACGCAGGTATTCCCCACTTTGCAAGCTCCTGAATGTACTCATCCGCATCGCTTTTTCGTCTTAAAAGAATACAAAAGTCTCTTTTTACACAGTCTCTTGTACTTACTCCGTCCCTGTTATCTACCTGTGCCCTATTTTTAAGCATATCGTATATTTTCTTTGCCGTATACCTTGCAGAGCATGAATTTTTTTCATTATCCTCCTGAACTATAAGGGCAACCTCTGTATTACGTTCTCTTTCTGTAAATTCCGCTCCTCTGACAAGCTCCTCTTCAGAACTGTATACAATTTCGCCCACTTCACGGCTCATAATGCTGCGAAAAATAAAATTAACAAAGCTTATTACTGATTCTGAGCTTCTGAAATTTTTATTAAGCTTAATATATGAATTTTTTGAAGTATCTTCACTGTTATACTGTACGGATGCATTCATTGTATTTATAAAATTTTTAGGATTTGCAAGTCTGAACCGGTATATTGACTGCTTTACATCACCTACAACGAACATATTGTCACCTGATTTTTCAGCATCTCCGCCATGGGAAAGAAGCTTGAATATCAGATCCTGATTATTGTTTGTGTCCTGAAATTCGTCTATCATTATTATTTTATAATATTCTGAAAGCTCATGCGCGAGAGGTGATTTTACTATATTTCCGTTCGGGTCAAGTGAAGAGAGAAGCTTTACAGCAAGAGACTCAGCGTCGTTAAAGCTTATGCAGCTCTTTGCAACTTTTATCTTCCACAGATTACTTTCAAGCTTTGAGAGCATTTCAATCAAAATGGATAGAATCTCGAAGTGCGTCGCAAAGTCCTCCTGTGAATACCTGACAAGCTCCATTCCTTCCGTTATTTCGCTCTTTAATATTCTCTTATATTCGTCTCTTAAAATCTGTATTCTTTCCTTTATATCAGGGTCTGCGTTTTTACCCATTACGAGTCGTGCAAACTCCGGGGCATTGTACATTCCGGCTTTTTCACTGAGTGTGTATCCGTCTGATGAAAATATTTCGATATATTTTGTTATTGTAAAATACTCGTTGTCAAGAATATCTATACATTTATCAAGGCCTGTATCTCCGATAAGACTGACACATTCTGCCGAAAGTGCCTCCGCTTTTTTAAGCCAGTCAATTATTGACTCTGTATATTTACTGCAAAAATCTTCATAAAGATTTCCGTCAGGTGAATAGCTGTCCCTTACCTGCTCAAGCCATCTATAGCCATAAGGAATTGAAGAAATGAACTGATAAATATCTGAGATAAGCTCCTCTATTGTATTGTCATCCTTATAGCAGAACTGTTCATACAGCTTTTCCGTCTTCTGAATATTGCTTTGATAATATTCTGTCACAAGGTCTGATATTGCCTTTGATACAACAAGCACTGTTTCCGTTTCATCCATAATTCTGAAGCTTCCGGAAAGCTCAAGCTCCTGAATATTGTCCCTTATCAGTTCAAAACAAAACGAATGTATTGTTGATATTTTCGCACTCTGCAAAAGAAGCTGCTGCTGGTTCAGCCAGTGATTATCCGGCTCCTTTTCTATAAGCTCCGCCAATGCCGCAGTAAGTCTCTGCTTCATTTCGGCTGCTGCATCCTTTGTAAACGTCACAACTATCATCCTGTCAGCAGGTATCCTGTTTTCCCTGTCTGAAAGCTGACGTATAAGACGTTCAACAAGCACTGATGTTTTACCGCTCCCCGCCGCCGCAGATACTATTACCGATCTGCCCCTCGCATTTATCGCATCAGTCTGTTCCTTCGTCCATCCCATCCTGTTCCCTCACTCTCCATCCGTCTATTTTTCAATTGTATAAAGTATACCATATTTAACACATCAAATCAATATAAATTACTTCTGCCATACCATATAAAGTGAGGCGTATATTCGCGAAGTCCAGGCGACCGAAAAGCCCGGTCGATTCCACAGAATCGAAATCTCTGTCTTATTTAATAATAAAAAATACAGCGAAATGTGTTCCTGACACTTTTCGCTGTAGTTTTCTCATTATTCACTTTACCCCATATTATTGATAACATCTATAGGATTAACATAATTTTCGCTTTTTAAAACTTCAAAATGAAGATGTGTATCCATACATGATTCAATATCAGCAGTATTGCCTATTGCGCCTATTACATCACCGGCTTCAACCTTTGTTCCCTTTTCAACAGTTACGCCCTTGTTAAGACTGCAATAACGTCCTAATATTCCACTGTTATGATCAATAACCACTACTATTCCCCAAAGCGGATCTTCAATTACATCAGTAACCGTTCCGTCAGTCATTGCTTTGACTTCATCCCCGGCGTTTCCTGCTATATCCACACCATTATGTGTCTGCCATGCGCCTGTTGTCTGATTCTTTACAAGCTCCGAACCGCTGAAATCCTGAAGTATCTCTCCGTTAAGCGGAATTGAGAATACCCGTTCCTGATGATTCTGAACCGCCTCCGGAGTAGCCTCGGTAGCAGAAGTTACAGTGTTTTCAGTCTGTGCAGTAGTTACTGCCGGTTGTTTTTTTACCCCTGCCTGTTTTTCAATTACATCCACAGCTTTCGTCTGTTTCGACCCCTTCGTTACACTTGTTGTCAATCGATCGTCACTTACCGAGTCAAGCTGTTCTGAAAGCTTATTTGCTGTCTGTTTATAAGAAAAATAGCATGCCAGACCAACCATTGCCAAACAAATCACTAATGCTGCATAGTAACTTTTACGTGAAAATATTTTGGATTTTTTTAATCTACTAAACTTATTCAAAATAAACACCTCCAATCGTAGCTTTGACAATTATGTAGTGTTTATTCTATTAATTTGAAATAAATTTTTAAAACTGTATTTATAATTTTATTCCAGAGAATATGATTTGCGTAACTTATGTAATTATTCATAAAGCAACGGCATTGCCACTTTAATAAAGCAACAACACCGTTATTATAGGTTATAAAAATTTTCTCATCTGATTTCCTAATTTTTCTTCTATAGCAATAAGCCTGTCAGCAATTTCCTTTGATTTCTCATCTGCGGCCTTATACTGATTCTGATATTGTGTAAGAGATTTAACTCCCATATTACATCCGTCAGTAATAAGATCAGCTATTGTATCATCTGACTCATCGACAGCAAGCTTTACATTTGTCTTTATCCATGACATACTCTTTGCCATTACAGTAGGTTCCTTGCCTTCATCATGATATTCATCAAGAAGCTTCTGAAGATCATCCTGTATTATCTCATGATCGATTTTTGATTTTTCAAGATAATCTTTAAGTTCATCATCCTTTACATACTGCAGAACATCATCAATTGAAGACACCCCCATTTTTATTCCTGCATCACACTCACGAAGTAATCTTATTGTATCCTGCTCTATCATAATACATATCCCTCACATTCTTTTTTAATAAAAATATTATTTATGTTTTTATCTGGTTTTATGCATGAGAGAGGTATTTTTTATAATGTATGGGATTTATATTTACACATTGTCTTCAAACCCATAGCATGTAACTTCCCGAAAACAATGGGCCAATATAGTTTCAGGCGAGAATTTTTCCAATGTTTTTTTGTCTATTTTATACTGAAGAAAATCAGAATAGCATGATGATGAGATTGAGGTTTCTGCATAAAACAAATTTAATCATTAACCGGCACTGTATAAGTTTTGTTTTTAATCTCACCGTTATACTTTCATCGGCTATATCCCCCTACGCATCCTCATCCCCTAAAATCTCCCCCTTAATCTCATCAATATTATCCGGAAGTATGCGTTCTCTTCTCCTTGGTACGTTTCCGCATATGTCCCAGTAGTCGCAGAATGAACAGACGTCCTTGTTTTTGTCGTAACTTAGCGGTGTGGCTGAAATATCACCACTGTAAAGGTCATCTGCCATGGATTTAATGAGACTCTCTGCGTGTTTTCTTAATCTTTCAAACTGTACGCGTGTAAGACATGAGGTTCTGGTTTTATCAAGAGTAAATGTTCCTTTTTTTCCTGCTTCTGCTGTAAGCCTTGCAGGAATATATATTCCCTCGATGTTTTCCTCCATAGCGTACAGAACTTCCGATTCTTTGAGAAGCACGCCGGACATGTGATAATATTTATTTAAGTATTCGCTTTTATCCTGTTTGTCGCCCCTGACTCTTTCAAGAGAGATTTTTCCGGAAGGCATATACAATATTCCCGCCGGTACGGTAACGCCGAACGGGCTGTTATTACCTGTGACCGTGAAAAGATACAGAAGAAGCTGAATGTCTATTCCGAATAAGATATTTGTCAGATTAAACACCTGATTGCCTGTTTTGTAGTCAACTATACGGATAAATTTTTCACCGTTTTCCTCATACATATCAACACGGTCTATCTTACCGTTCAGTATTATTTCTATACCCTCATCCGTTCTGATTGTAAGAGGCTTTACACCGTTTTTTTCTGAAATTTCAAGCTCATACTTTATCGGCATGAACCTTGACTGTGCAAGCTCTTCCTTTAAATGATTTATAAGAGGCAGTGTATCCTCTGTCAGCTTTTTAAACTGATTGTTTATTCTGGCGTTTTTACCAAAATCCCCGCCGAGATTATTTTCTTTATACTCATGTGAAAATCTGTCTATCTTCTTTAATATTTCCTCGTCGGAAAGTGAAAGGAATTCATCCCTTGAACTGCATTGTGAAAAAATATTTTCAAGACACATGTGAACAAGGTTTCCGAGCTCAAGCATATTTACCTGCTTCTGGGTTCTTGCCTTTATATTAAGTGCGTAATGGCAGTAATATTTAAAATGGCAGAGGTTGTACTCCTGAAACGAGGTTGCCGAAATATTGAGTCTTTCAGACATAAGCTTTTTCATAAGGGATTTATCTGTTATTTTATGATCCTTGTCAGGTGTCAGTGAATCAAGAAAATTTATTTTTGCGGCATATTCCGGATCCTTCATTATTGCCTGACGAAGTGAGGCGGACTTTTCGGAGTTGTCAAAATAACTCTGAACGTAGTTATAGTAAGCTGACTTTATTGTAGGCGAATAGAAGAGAATGTCATAACCTGACGCAATATTTCTGATATTATCAGTGAACATATGCTGTATCTGGGAAAGGATAAATGAAGGGTAGAGTGCGTCTCCCATACTGTCTGAAAGAGAGTATGTTAAAAATACACGTTCTGAGGCAAATGAAAGTATTTTATAAACGGTAAACCTTTCGTCAGTCAGAAGTCTCTTTGTGTTTTTTGACAAATCAATTCCCACATCCATAAATGCATCCTTATCAACGTCACTCAGAATTCCGGATGGCTTTACTGCATACGGGAGTATGCCCTCATTTGCACCCATAATAAATGTTACCTTAGGATTGTTAAGCCTTGCCTTCTCAGCTGAAACAACCGATACAATATCTATCTTCTGAGGCGGTTCCAGTAAACTGTTCTGTTTTAATATTATACCGAACAGTTCCTTGAAAACAGTCAGTGACATCTTCTGATCTCCTAGGACAGATGAAATAACATCAAAAATATCCATTATGGAATTCCACAGCCTGTTAAGCTCTGATGACATATCCGGCATATCAGCCTGGCTGTACAGATTTATAAGCTCCGTTAATTTCTCTGTTATTTTTGCAGCTTCAAGGAATTCATATACGTATCTGCATATATCAGCGCAGGACTTTTCAAGACATTCTTCCTTTAATTTAAATATCGGCTCTAAAAGGGCTTTTCTGATATTTTCAATGTATTCTGTCTTTTCCGGGTCCTCGCCGCCTTTTGCTGTAAACTCCTGATTCCACATATCGCCGTCAATATTCCACTTGTATGCATAATTTTCAAGCAAAGCTATGTCTTTGATGCTTACTTCTGTAAGCTGAGTCTTTGCATACCTGAAAAGAACCTCTGAGCTTATTTTCTTTGAGTCAATAAGTTCAAATAATGCGGTAATAAGCAGGACTATTGAGGTATGCATAACTGATTGTTCCGTATCGATAAAATACGGGATTTCATACCTTTCCATTGCAGACTTAAGAATCAGCTCATAGTCTGAAAGCTGCCTTGATGCGATGGAAATGTCACTGTATTTATAGCCTTCGTTCTGAATAAGATGCTTTATATATGAGCAGACAAAGTCAGACTCCTGATAAAGGTCCTTTGCCTCCGTTATTTTCACATAACTGCTTCCATCAGTAACATACATATTTTTTCTGAATATTGAACGGCTGAGCTGCTCAAGTGCCTTGTTTTTGAACCTGTAAACTTTATCCATAAAAATATTCTGATACTGCTTATTATATTTTACCGCTATGCCCTTTATCTGCTTATACGTATTGTTTATAGTGGCAAACAGGGAAAATTCGTCGGCGTTAAGGTCGGCTGTACTGAGTGAAATATATAAATCATCTGCTTCTGAAATTACCGTATCGAGCATTTCTCTCTGGTCAGGACTGAAGCTTTCAAAGGAATCAATAAAAAAAACAGAATTTCTGAAAAATTCGTTTATATTAGCTGATGCCGCTGCTTCCGTTATATCAGACAGACTGTCCTTATATCCTTTTTCATGCATTATTTTATCGTAAGTTGAGTAAATAACAGACAGATCATATGCCTTTTCACGTATTTTATCATTAACAGACAAGAGCTTTGCTGAAAATATATCCGGAGTAACTGAGGCTCTTCTTAAATCAGATACAATTCCCAAGGCTTCAGTTATAAACGAACGGCTGTCAGCCTGCTTTACAAAGTAGGTAAGTGATTTGTCCCTGTTTATCTGTTGCATTGCAAGGTACATAAGGGCTGTTTTTGTATTGTCATCTGCATATTCGCCCGTTCTGTTTCCGAATTTATCGAATATCATTTTTGCAAGCGTTGTAAAGCTGAGAACATTTATCCTGTTAAATATTTTGCTTCCAAGCTCAATGTACATCTTTCGTTCATATTCAAAAGAAAACTGCTCAGGAATTATAACGTATATATCCTTATCACTGTCCGCCTGACTCTTTATTTTATCAATAATAAATGAGGATTTTCCGCTACCGGCTTCACCAAGTACAAAACTTATCAATTTTTTTCGCCGCCCTTTCATATCAAAATCGGGCGATCATATAACCGCCCGATTTGTATTATTTTGTTTTATGTGATGAGTTTTTAATTATTTTTATAATTTCCTTTGGCTTAGGCATCGTGCCGCTGTACAGAACAAGGGCATGGTATATTTTTGCCGCAAGAGCTACAATAATTATTGACGATATTATCATTATAGCTATGCTCAGCATTGCATTGCCTACAGTCATATTTCCTATGAGAACATCAGCAGGAACCGTAAACGGTGATGAGAACGGAACCAGTCTCAGTATGGACATGATATGATTGTTTCCGCTTAACCCGTTAAAATACGAAAGAATCCATCCGAGCGCTACAACCATCGTATAAACTCCGTTTGATGCAGTAGCCTCCTCTGTTTTTCCTGCAAATGAACTGAACAGACCGGAAAGCGAAACAAACAGTACAAATCCGCCCATCATTGCAATGAATGAGAAAATAATCGCTAAAGGTGAAAATGCCCCTGCCTCAATAAATGTGCTGAGTACATCCGAAAGCTTACTTCCAAGCGACTCTCCTCCCTCATTTATTGAACCGGATATTATAATACCTGTTCCTATACCGGCAGCTGCTGACAAAATCCATAATGAGAACTGTGCAATTGCCGTCAGACAAAGTGCAAGAAGCTTTCCGAATATTATATCATACGGCTTTACCATGATAAGAAGATTTTCAATCATCTTTGAGTTTTTTTCCAGAACCATATTCTGTGAAATATTCTGTCCGTAAAAAGCAAGCATTATATAGAGAATAATTCCCATAGCAAGCGGAACAATCATTTTTACAGCTGTCTCTGCTTCTGATTTTTTATCTTCACCGGCTACGATAATATCTGTATCTGATTCTATTAAAATTTCATCAGTCTGTTCATCCGACAGCTCTACTTTCTGAGAATAAATATATTTTAAATTGTCTGAAACATACTCTGCTAATTTTTTTGCGGTTTTCTTTTTTATCTTTGTCTCTTCAGGCAGTACTATTTTTATGTCAAAGCCCGATTCACTGTCCTTAACCTCCATTGCAACAGCAGAGTCGCTTTTTTCCTTTGCCTGATCTGCCGCTGATCTGATATCACTGTCGGCATCAACAAATACTATATGCGTATAAAGTTCATCTTCTGATTTATGAAGTATATTATAATCTATGCCATTCAGCTGACTTTCATCACTGACATAAACATAATCTATATCAGACTTTATATCATCACCGGTGAGCATTTCTGCAATTGTAATTGTACCTGCCGATAAAATGAGCAGAATAAATGAAATAACAAGTGTTACAGTCGTAAATGTTTTGTTTTTTAACTGCTGTGAAAGAGTAAATTTAAATACTGTAAACATATAATCACCCCTTCTTTCTGTTAAACTTAGAGATATTTATCATCTGTTTTATTTTTATTCTTTCACCGTTATGCAGTACAAGAACATGATAAATATTCGCAGCGAATTTAAATAAAAAGATAATCATTGCTATAAGTATTATCCACATCAGAAAAACAAAAAGAATATTTGCCTCACCTAATATGTAATGGACAGGGAGAATATATATTGCTGAGAACGGGAATATATACGATATAATTGTAAACACGCTGTTGTCCACAGCAATTACACCCATAGCCATATACAGACCCATAACAGAGGTAAGCGCAACAAATCCGCTCGCACTGCTCAGGTCCTCCATGGTTTTGCATGAAGCACCTGAAATTCCTGCAATTACTGAATAAAGAAGAAATGCAAGTATTGTTGTTATAAATACCACAAACAATCCAAATATAATTCTTCCGATATTAATATCTCCGTCTGAAATAAGTGATGATGCTGAGGATGCAGATGCTGCCCCCTGTGTGCTGATACTATCAAGATTTTCAAGAAGCTTTGTGAATGATTCATTCATTTTTTCTGCGTTTAAAAATGATGTAATTATTGCTGATATTCCGCCTGATACAAGTATTATTCCTATGTCACAGACAACAATTGTCATTGTACCAAGTACTTTTCCGACAATAATAGCAAGCGGGCGTACTGATACGAGAAGATTTTCCATTATTTTCGATGACTTTTCAACCACAATGCTTACAGCTATCTGCTGGCTTGAAATCATGACAAGCATCAATATTATAAATGAATACAGAGGCACTATTGCCATCATTGCATTTTTTCTTTCCTCACTGTTGTTTTTTGTTATATCCGAAATATTTACAACATCTGTGTCACTTTCTGAATTTAAGAGTTTTGTATCTTCGTCAGATATACCTATCTTCTCCATACGGCTTTTGCGGAAAAATGTCTCTATATCATCTGATAATGAGAAAATCGTTATATCATTTATGCCACTGTCCTTTGTTTTGTAAAACTGAAGCTTATACTTTGAATCATCCTTATCATACAGAACATTAAGAATAATATCATTTACAGAATTTTCTTTAAAATCCTCAAATAATGACTCCATTGATTTATCGGTTTTAACATAGTTTATTTTTTCATAATAAGAATTTTCTTCTGTAAATTTATCAAAGTCCATGTCAAAATCAGTTTCATTTTTAACATATAAATTTTCAATCTTACATTCAGTAAAATTCGAAACAATTGCTGCACCCGAGGAACCTACAACGGTTGTGAGTAAAGGACCTGACAGTATAACAAGAATAGCAAGAAGTACTAAAGCGATACGTGTCGCCTTATTTTTATAATGCTGTACGAAAGTAAATGAATATACATTTTTCCAGCCTTCAACATCACTTTTCCTCATTCTCACCACCCACCTTTTCTACAAATATTTCATGCAGAGATGGCTCTCTGAGCTCAAACTTTATAAGAAGTATTTTATTATCAATTATTTTATGAAGCAGCATATTTGCCTGCTCTTCACCGGTTACTTTAAGTATGTACTCGGTCTCCTTCCGGTTTACAAGTTTTATTCCGCTTTCCTCTATAAGCTTTGTAATATCAGCCTCACACTTTACAAACAGATTTACACGGCCATAGCCCTTTTTGATTTCGTTGAGGTTTCCCTGAAGAACAGTCTTGCTTTTGTCAAGTATGGTCATATCCGTACAGAATTCTTCTATAGTCGGCATCTGGTGACTTGACATAATCAGATATTTTTTCTTTTCTATCTGCTCATAAATTACAGACTTGAACAAATCAGTATTTACAGGATCAAGGCCGCTCAGAGGCTCATCAAGAATAAGAAGCTCAGGATCTGAAATAAGTGTTGAAATAAGCTGTATTTTCTGCTGATTTCCCTTTGAAAGCTGATCCGCCTTTTTAGGTGGCTGCTTTTTACCCTTGCTTGTTTTTCCCGGATAAATATATTCGTTTACTTCAAAACGGTCCGACCAGTATTTTATTCTGTCAAGTGCATCGGATTTTGAAACATGCCTAAGCTTTGCAAAATACATAAGCTGATCCATAAGTGAGTACTTAGGGTAAAGCCCTCTTTCCTCTGCAAGATAGCCTACATTGCATTTTACAGCATCAAGCGGCTTGTTCTTCCATAGTATCTCTCCGCTTTCATGAGCAAGCATACCGAGTATCATTCGCATAGAAGTTGTCTTTCCGGCACCGTTCGTTCCAAGAAGTGCATAAACACCCGGCTCGTTAATTTCAAAGTCGAGATTATCAACAACCGTTTTTTCACCATATTTTTTCGATAATTTTTTTACCTTTAAAGACATCCCAATACCTCCACATATTTATTTTTTATTTATTTTATTCTGTATCCCGAAGGTACAGTGCTGTTGGAAACCCTGCCAGGACCGGCTTAATCTGAAACCGTCCTACTTTAATTTCATTGTAAGTGAAATTCTTTTCTTCTTTACATCAACGCTCAGAACACGGACCTTTACAATTTCGCCTACTTTTACAGCCTCAAGCGGATGCTTTATATATCTGTCACATATCTGTGAAATATGGACAAGTCCGTCCTCATGCACACCGATATCTACAAATGCGCCGAAATCAATAACGTTTCTTACAGTTCCCATAAGCTCCATGCCTTCCTGTAAGTCCTTTATTTCCATAATATCTCCGCTTCTCATAAGCGGCGCAGGAAGCTCATCTCTTAAGTCACGTCCCGGTTTCTGCAATTCAGATACTATATCCCTGAGCGTCGGTATTCCTATATCAAGTCTTCTGCTTATTTCAGGTATTCCGACCTTTTCGGCTATTGATTTGATATCTCCTGATTTTCCTTCTGCGATATCTGCAAGACTGAATCCACATTCGCTTATAAGCTTCATTGCACAGTCATAGCTTTCAGGGTGAACTGCTGTGTTGTCAAGAGGATTTTTGCCGTTTCTTACCCTTAAAAATCCTGCGCACTGCTCGTATGCTTTTTTACCCAGCTTAGGAACCTTCAAAAGCTGCTTTCTGTCACTGAACGCTCCGTTTTCCTCTCTGTATGAAACAATGTTTTTTGCTATTGCTGAATTTATTCCGGCAACATACGAAAGCAGAGAATGTGATGATGTATTGAGGTCTACTCCTACTGAGTTTACACACGATTCTACTACTCCTCCGAGCGCTTCATTCATTCTTGCCTTAGGCATGTCATGCTGATACTGTCCTACTCCTATAGCCTTTGGCTCTATTTTTACAAGCTCTGCGAGAGGGTCCTGAAGACGTCTTGCAATTGATACTGCGCTTCTCAGTGAAACATCATACTCCGGGAATTCTTCCGCTGCAAGCTTTGAAGCTGAATATACAGATGCACCCGCTTCGCTTACTACCATGTAGCTTACCTTCTGAGGGACATCCTTTATTATTTCTGCAACAGCCGCTTCACTTTCACGTGATGCCGTGCCATTTCCTATGGCTATTGTATTTACCTTCTGATCGGTTATAATCTTTTTAAGCTTTTGCTTTTCCCTTTCGATAAGACCTGCCGAGCCCATTGAAATATGGACAACATCCGTATACAGAACCTTTCCTGTATGATCAACAACTGCAACCTTGCAGCCTGTCCTGAAGCCCGGGTCAAGTCCAAGCGTTACGGTATTTTTTATAGGAGGCTGAAGAAGAAGCTGTCTCAGGTTTTCGGCAAATACCTTGATTGCCTGCTCCGCAGCATTATCTGTAAGAGCCGTACGTATTTCACGCTCAATAGAAGGGAATATAAGACGCTTATATCCGTCCTCTGCAGCTGCCGCAACAAGCGAGCCGCATTTTCCCTGATTTTTCGAATATCTGCTTACGCACATTGAAACAGGAGTTTCATCCGGGGCAGCTATAGAAACCTTTATAAAGCCTTCCTTTTCTCCTCTGTCCATTGCAAGTATTCTGTGATTTACAGTCTTTGCGACAGGCTCAGAAAAATCATAGTAGTTTTCATAGACACTTTCGGCATTTTCGTCATTTGCCTTTGAAGCAATAATTCCGTTTTTCATAAAATACGCTCTCAGCTCCTTACGAAGCTCAGCATCATCAGAAATATCCTCCGCTATAATATCAAGAGCACCGTTTATTGCTTCTGTAATATCATTTATGCCCTTTTTCTCATCGATAAATTCCGCGGCTTTTGTCTCAGGGTCGTCATTTATTTTCTGCTGCATAATAAACACAGCAAGCGGTTCAAGTCCTTTTTCCCTTGCAACGCTGGCTCTTGTTTTTCTTTTTGGCTTGAACGGTCTGTAAATATCCTCTGCTTCAACAAGTGTTTTAGCGTTATTAACAGACTCTGTTATTTCCGGTGTAAGCTTTCCCTGTTCATCAATAAGTGCTAAAATTTCTTCCTTACGCTTCTGCAGATTTCTTAAGTATGTCATTCTGTCAAATATTTCGCGCAATATCTGATCATCAAGTGAACCCGTTGCTTCTTTTCTGTATCTGGCTACAAACGGTATTGTTTTTCCGTCATCAAACAGAGCTATCGTGTTATCGATCTGCTCCTGCTTTAATTTGAATTCCTCAGCCAGAACCTTGTTAATTTCCATTTTTCTCATATTCCTTTCATTGATTATGCTTCCGATAATTCTGCCCACTCGTCAAATTTTTCATTTGAAAGGGTTTTTATCTCATCTATCCTTTTGCATTTTTCAGTCATTATGTTATAGTCTGAAAAAACTTCCTCTTTTAAAATTTCCTCTTCAAGTACTTCGAGTTCCTCCTGAAGCTCCTCCATCTCCTGTTCAAGCTCCCTCATACGGTTTCTTGCCTTTGCTTCAAGATTTCTCTGTTCCTTTGTCTTAAACGCCTTTTCGCTTTTGGCTGCATATTCAGCACGTGCAGCCTCCTGCTTTTTCTGGTTTTCCTCATCGAGAAGCTGTTGTTCTCTCTGACGTTTAACCTTTATATAGTCATCAAAACCACCGTCAAAGCTCTCTGAATTTCCGTCTGTTATTTCAAGAATCCTTGTTGAAATTCTATTAAGAAGGTATCTGTCATGAGACACATAAATTATTGTGCCCTCAAATTTTTCAAGAGCATTCTCAAGGACCTCTTTTGTCTGCAGATCAAGATGGTTTGTAGGCTCGTCAAGAATAAGGACATTTCCATGCTCCATCATCATTATTGCGAAACAAAGCTTGCATCTCTCTCCGCCGCTCACTACTCCTGCCTGCTTGAAAACATTTTCACCTGTAATACGTACCTTTCCCAGAAGGCTTCTGACTTCAAGATCGGACATTGACGGGTATCTGCGGTGTATTTCTTCAAACACTGTATTTGAACGGTCTATATTCTGTGCTTCCTGATCAAAATATGATATTTTTACGTTTGAAGCCCATATTACCTTTCCCGAATGAGGAAGCTTTTCCTGTATTATTTTAAGAAGTGTTGATTTTCCTATTCCGTTATCGCCTATTACGGCAAGCTTTTCACCCCTTCTTAATTCAAAAGAAAGTGAATCAACAAGCGTTTTTTTGCTGCTTCCGAAGCCCACGGAAATATCAATATTTTTAACCTTAAGTACTTCAAGAGGAGGATCTATCCCGAATGTGAATTCGAGATTTGCTGATTTATGATATGTGTTCGGCTTTTCAATTCTCTCCATTTTATCGAGTGCCTTTACACGGCTTTTTGCACTTTTGGAGGTCGATGCACGGACGAGGTTCTTAGCAACATAGTCCTCCATTTTTGCTATTTCCTTTTGCTGCAGGTCGTATTCCTTCTGCTGACGTGCAACAGATTCAGCCTTTAGCTTTGTAAAAGCCGTATAGTTCCCCTTATATCTTGAAAGAACACCGTTTTCTATTTCACACACGCTGGTTACAATTTTATCAAGAAAATATCTGTCATGTGACACGATAATCAATGCGCCCTTATAATCCTTTAGATAATCCTCAAGCCACATTACCGTTTTAAAATCAAGGTGGTTTGTAGGCTCATCGAGTATCAGAAGATTAGGATTTTCAAGGAGAAGCTTTGCAATGGCAAGTCTCGTTTTTTCGCCGCCTGAAAAGCTTGAAATCACCCTGTCAAATAACTGTTCGGAAAATCCCATACCGTTTAGAATGGTTTTGATTTTTACCTTTATAATATATCCGTCATTTGCCTCATAATATGCAGATATCCTTGAATATTCCTCACTGAGCGCCTCATAGTGTGAATCGTTTTCAGCCATAAGCCTTTCTAATTCCTTCATACGCTCTGAGATTTTTATAAGCTCTGAAAATACACTTTTCATTTCTTCAATAACTGTATTTTCATTATCAAGCGCCCCCATCTGTTCAAGGTACCCTATGCCTGTCTTTGAGCCGACAGATATAATGCCGTCTTCCTCTGTTCTCCTGTCCGGCTCCTCTTTACCTGTTAAAATGCGGATAAGCGTTGTTTTTCCACAGCCATTGATACCTATCAGACCTATTCTGTCGTTATCCTCAACAGTCAGGCTGATATTTTTAAGTATCTGATTTCCGTTATAGTATTTGCTTATATTATTCATGCTGAGCAGCATTTTCTTATCACCAATTTCTAATTTTTTATTTGTGAAAAACAATAATATTATACCATAATCTCTATATAAAATCAACATTGTTTTAGATTTTGTTTCAAATGACTTCTTCAAAGCTCCGCTTTTAACAAGCAGAGGCGATCTGAAGAATCGCTTCCGTTCAGTCGGAAATTGTACTCCGACTGAACGGAAGAATAGAACCCGCCGCCTATAGAGGCGGGGATATCCTCTGTGTTGTTATAACTGATATGTCAATTATTAAATTCATCCTCAACCTACGTTTACGGCGATTTAATATTTCTTATTGTATAGCATATTTTGCATAATTAGTCAATTAGTCGAATCACAGCAATCAGACTGTACACATGAAAACCACATACTTCGCGCGGCCCCGTAGAATCGGCATTTATGTAAAATATATCAGGTTTTTTATCAGATAAAATCACTTTTTTCTTGTCATATGAATAAAAGTATGCTATAATTTTATTCAGAGTTATCGAAAGGAGGATGTATAATGTTTAAATCGAAACAAAATGCCCTGACTAAGGAAGAGATTACTAAAATTTCAGAGGATGTTTTTCGTCAGATGACTGAAAAAAGTAAAAATGAGACAAGCACAGCTGCTATGACAAAAGATCAGATTTCTGAAATATCCGAAGCAATCTCACGTGAGATTATTGTAAAACAGAGTGAAGAAATGATGGATCGTATGAAAAAATACTCTGATGCGGACGAAAAAATTGACGTTGTCGGACGTATGGCTTTTATAATAAACGAATGCAACAGTTTCACTAAGGCTTATGTAACTGAAATGCTTGCAAAAGTTCTTAACAATAATCAATAATAAATAAACAGACGTAAATAAAAATTTTATTTGCGTCTGTGAATTTAATAAAATTAATTTTAACGGATTCGATCAGAATCTTTAATAAATATTATGACAGATTATTTTATCAGTATTTCATAATTTGAATTTTCCGGTATAATCATTATTGTATCCGGATAAAATAAAATTGGGAGTGTAAAAAATGTATTGTACAACAAAAATAACAGATGATATGTTCTGGGTAGGTGGAAATGACCGTAGAATATCATTATTTGAAAATGTTTTTCCCGTTCCTGACGGCATATCATATAACTCATATCTGATAAATGACGAAAAAACTGTTCTGCTTGATACAACCGATCATTCAATAGGCAATCTTTTCATTGAAAATGTCTGCCATGTACTTAACGGAAGAAATCTGGATTATCTTATAATTAATCATATGGAGCCTGATCACTGTGCCCTGATAAATGACATTGTAAAAATGTACCCGGATGTAAAAATAGTAAGCAATAGTAAATCAATAACAATGATTAAACAGTTTTTTAATTTTGATATTGATTCTCATGCAATGGTTATTCAGGAAGGTTCAGAGCTCTGTACAGGCAGACACACACTTCAGTTTATAATGGCACCAATGGTTCACTGGCCTGAAGCAATGGCGACCTACGATAAAACAGACAAGATCCTTTATACTGCCGATGCATTCGGAACATTTGGTGCAATAAACGGAAATCTTTTTGCAGACCAGATGGATTTTGAACATAAAAGACTCGATGATGCCAGAAGATACTATGCTAATATCGTCGGCAAATATGGCCCGCAGGTACAGGCATTTCTTAAAAAAGCAGCAGCACTTGAAATAAAAATGCTCTGTCCTCTTCATGGTCCGGTATGGCGTGAAAATATAAGCTGGTTTATCGACAAATACCAGAAGTGGAGCACATATACTCCTGAAGATAATTCAGTAATGATAGCCTACGGCTCAATATACGGAAATACCGCAAACGCTACCGAGATTCTTGCCTCAAAGCTGTCAGACCAGGGTGTAAAAGATATTTCTGTATATGATGTTTCATCCACTGACCCGTCTGTTATCGTATCAGAAGCCTTCAGATACAGTCATATTGTATTTGCAAGCTCAACATACAACGCCGGAATATTCTGCAACATGGAAACGGTTCTTACAGACCTGAAGGCACATAATCTCCAGAACAGAACAGTTGCCGTAATACAAAACGGCTCATGGGCACCGGCATCAGGCAAGCTTATCAGAGATATTCTGTCAGGCATGAAGAATATGACTATTCTTAAAAATGCCATTACAATAAAATCCTCGCTGAAGGAAAATCAGATTGAAGAAATGGATGAACTTGTAGCTTCGATTGTAGCTTCCATGCAAGGAAAACTATAAGGAAGGAGGAAAACGACATGAAAAAGTACGTTTGTGAGCTTTGCGGTTATGAATATGATCCTGCTCAGGGTGATCCTGACAACGGAATTGCACCAGGTACAAGCTTTGAGGATATCCCGGATGACTGGGTATGCCCTGTTTGCGGTGCCGGCAAAGAAGAATTTACTGAAGCTTAATTAAATTTTTACTTCAAAACATGAAAATGCATTAGCCTTAGCTAATGCATTTTCTTTTTATCACTCTATTATTTCCGAATAACGTTTTTTACAAAGCTCTTTAAAAAACTCAATCTGCCCCTTATCTATTTTTTCTTCGGCATACCTGAGTCCCTTTTTACAATGTATATAAACAAATTCCTCATACATAACCCTGTTGTTGTCTGTCAGTCTGAAGCCTCCGGTCAGTCTCTTGTAAGCTATATCAATCATATATCTGTATGAGAGTCCTATATTCAGAATATTTTTATCATATTTGTCCAGATTAAAAATATTGTAGCTGTCAAAACAGCAGTTATACAGATCAATCGCCCTTTTAAAAACAGGATTATTATTTATATACTTAGGGAAATACATCATTATATCTGAGGTACTTTCAGGAGTTTCGATTGAAAGGCAAAGGTCATTCTGATACACTTCCCTTTTTCCGAAAAAGCACTTATTACTCATAACAGTCATATGCGGATTGCGAACAACAATCTTTGATGCATCACGGAACATATTAAAGTTATAAATATATATAAGGTCTTTTGGAAGTATTACGGTTTTCCCCTTATTTCTTGAAATTTCACCGAATTCTGATCCTTCAGTTCCGTTTGAAATAGCATATATATTTTCATCCAGCTGCCAGATATCATTTTCATAATGAGGAATTTCCTCAATAAGAATATGGTTATACACTATGCCGTCAGGCGCTTTATGCTTATCAGAAAAAGGACAGTGACGGAACGGATTTCCGTCCATAATTACATTTTCTTTAAGAACAATATCCTTTGAAAGTGACACACAGTTATAAAAGGCATCCTTACAGATAGTACTTACATTCTGCAGATTAATGTCGGTAAGATTGCTGCAGCCGCAGAATGCATCTGTATCAATGCTTTCTACAGTATCCGGCAGAATAACACGCCTTATATTTTTATTATTAATAAAAGCATTCATGCCGATGAATTTGACTTCTTCCGGAATTTTAACAGTCTCCATATCTGTAGAGTATTTCTGGAGTGTTCCTCCTACTATAAGTATGTCTTTTGACTCTTCAAAAGGAGTATAGCTTACAATTCCGCTTGACATATAGCTTTCTTCTAATTTATTCCATGTGACGGTTTTTAAATTTTTACAGTTCGTAAAAACGCGGTGCCCCAGACGTGCATATTTGTTTAAATGCACCTCTTCAAGACTGCTACATCCTGAAAAACATTCGTCCTCAAGAACAGCCTGGCAGTCAAAAACAAGCTTTTTTAATTTACGCTGTCCGAGAAATGCGT
The DNA here is from genome assembly GCA_023458875.1 of Bacillota bacterium. Lineage (GTDB taxonomy): Bacteria > Bacillota > Clostridia > Oscillospirales > Ruminococcaceae > HUN007. Next base: position 77,514 of record JAEWXO010000093.1, read on the forward strand.
TATCATGAATTATGATATTACCTTTTGGAAAATGCACAAATGAAAACATTGCCCACTTGTTGCATCTCTGGCCGACAGCTGATATCAGAAAGGCATTTTCCCCTATACTCCATAGCGTATCAGGCAGAAACAGCCCCAGTTCTCCGAGTTTTCTGTCAGCAATAATTCTGCAGTCTGCTTTTATATGTGTAACAGGATGGCCATCAATATATGCAGGTATTATAACTTTTTTTCTTTTTATATGAATACTTGTTATAACCGCATCGCCGTCTTTGTTATAATAAAACTGAAGCCCTGCTTTTTGTGCAGTACGCATTGTAACGCTTGAATTCTCATATATCTTACCTGTATCCTCACAGGAGCTGTCACTAAACGCCTTGTTCTCAACAGTTTGCTGTGACTTTTCAGAAATGTCCTCACTGTCATTTTTGCCTTCTGCTATTGTTTCAGGCATATCCGTCCTATCATCGTTATCATCAGCACCACAATCAGGCTGAGTAATTTTTTCATTATCGGCTTTAAGCTCTTTTTCTTTTTTATATGTATCTTCATCAGAATCCTTGTCTGATGTTTTATACTGACAGGAATTTGCATCCGAAGTGCTGACATCATCCTTATCTCCGGACTCATCACCAAAAATAGCATCCAATATTACATTTCCGGCCTCAACTGCTGATTTAGCAGCAGCGTCCAGCGTGTCCAGACCCTTCGATAAAAAGTCAAATAAATCCATATAATTTCATCTCCTTCAGATTCTGTCAGTATTCCAATTTATTTTTATGTGTTAATGTTAAATGATAATACATTTATATTATAACATGCATAAAAAGTCATGTCAATGTTGACAAATACATTAATACATGATAAAATATTAATGTTGTTCTCGTGCGGAAGCAGAGACACATTCCTAAATGTGTAAAAAAATTTATTTTTTCACGGCGACCGTAAGTAATTCAACTGGTAGAAATCCCTCCTGTCAAGAGGGAATATGGCGGTTCAAATCCGTCCTGCGGTTTAGAATCTATTACACTACTTTAATACATACTTTAAAGAAAAACGTTCTTCAATTTATTTTTGAGGAACGTTTTTCTTTTTATTTTTTTTTACAATATCTCCGGAGTGACTAAAGCACCCAGAAGTCCCCAGTTCTGTGCAAAAGGTCGCATAAGATTCCAGTATCCCAGTCCCCTCATTCCTGTTTCCAGCAAAAGATCAAGCTTGCGTCTTATACTCCTTACATCTTCAAACCACACAACATGTTCATCTCCCTGTCTTGTGTAATTGAACCACGGAGCCTGGGATTCCTCATCGTACTCTATAGCAACACCGTTATCATAAGCAATTGTTATTGCATACTGATTTCCTATTAACTCGGCACGTGTGATTCCCTTTTCAAACGGCAGGGTCCAGTCATAGCCGTAATTAGGGATTCCCATCATTATCTTTTCTTTTTGTATCTGACTCAGTGCAAAATCTATAACCTTTGTTACAGGTCCTATAGGTGCAACTGCCATTGGAGGACCGTATGTATATCCCCATTCATAAGTCATAACAAGAACTGTGTCTGCAACTGCTCCGATTGCCTCATAATTATGTGCTTCGTAAAGAAGTCCGGGCTGTTCCTTTGATACCTTCGGTGCAAGATCCACATTTACAAAGAAGCCGTTTCTGTGCATTATTTCTGACGCATTCTTTATAAATCCCAGAAATGCTTCGGCATCCTCAGGCAAAATAAATTCAAAATCTATATCAAAACCTTTATAGCCTTTTTTCTTCATTTCATAAACAAGGGCATCTAACACGGTATTCTGAAGCTGCGCAGAATTAAATAAACTGCTTGCACGTTCAGAACTGAAATTTCCGTTCTCGGTTATTGATGAAAAAACAAGAACAGGTGTTACCTGTGTGCTTTTGACTGTTGTCAGCAGTTCCTCATCATCAGGGGGAATAAGCTGACCCGAATCTGTAAAGCCATATCCAAAAACAGAAATTGTACTCAGAAACGGAAGCTCACGTTTCAGAAGTGCCTTTGAAATGTATGGATAAGCATAACCGTTTATCCGTGCTGAACGGACAGGACTTTGAGTGAATTTTACAGTTATTATTCTGCCGGCGGTAATGTCAGGCTCAAATGTAAGCCATGGATTGTTTCTTATAAGCTCATATACTGTTGTTCCATAATTTACAGCAATTGAGTACAGCGTATCTCCGGGGCGTACGGTATAAGTCACCTCCGGTATAAGTATAAGCAGTGCCTGACCAGGCACGATTTGTCCTGACTGGAAAAGACCGTTATCGGAGATCAGTCTTTGTTCTGATATTCCGTAACGTCTGGCAATATCACTTATGGTATCACCGCTTTTGACAATATAGATTTCCATGATGTTTGCTCCTTAAAATATTAAATATAAATAACTCAAACTTCGCAGGATGAATTTCACGGAACGGATGAATCCGTTCCCTACGAGGGTTACGCTCAATGTAGGGAACGCATTTATGCGTTCCGTTATGCTACGTGGTTTGTCGATTAAAAGCT
>JAEWXO010000094.1 GCA_023458875.1 Bacillota bacterium
GTTCAGAAGCCTGCTGACAACGGTATGATGTATCAGCAGCAGACTGTAAATAACATGTATCAGCAACAGACTCCTGTAAACAAAATGTATCAGCAGCAGGCTCCTGTAAACAACATGTATCAGCAACAGCATCCTGTAAACAATGTGTATCAGCAGCAGCCTCCTGTAAACAATATGTATCAGCAGCAGTCTCCTGTAAATAACATGTATCAGCAGCAGCCTCCTGTGAACAACATGTATCAGCAGCAGCCTCCTGTGAACAACATGTATCAGCAACAACAGCAGCCTGTGAACAACCCTATGTATCAGCAACAGCCACCTGTGAATAACAGCATGTATTCTCAGATTCAGGCCCCTGTTACTCCTAGCCATGCACCTGCTAATAACAGTCTGTATATGAATCAGATGCCACCGAAACCAACCAATTCACAATTTACAAATACAAATTATCAGACTCCGAACAATATACCTTCTAACAGTACACACCTGAATCAGATGCAGGCTCCGGTTCCTACTCCACGTCCAAACAGTACGGTTCCATCACAGTCTGTATATGGTACAAATATAAATTCCGGTGACAATAACGCAATTTTTAAAGACAGACTCAATAATATACTTACAAGTTCAACAACTAAATCAAGTAGTTATGAAGAGGAAGCACCTATAGAAGAAGCAATTAAATCTATCAAAGACAAAAAGAAAGCCGCTAAAATTGATGCAAAATTCATTAAAAGGCAGAAAAAGAACGGTAACCTGTAAAGACTAAAAAACATCCCCTGGCTTAAGCCGGGGGATGTTTTTTAGCATATTGCCGTTTAAATCTTATTTTTTTATTTAATCTCAGATAATACAGAAGTATCACTGTATACAGTTCTTTCTTCTATTGAGTTTATAACATCAGATGCAATTGCAAGCCACTGATTAACTTCACCTTCATTAAATGTTATGGCTTTATCAGCCCATATATCGCAGTAAGAACACTGACTTGAACACTCTGAGCCGACCGGAAGAATATTGTTTTTGCAAATAAGCTGTCTGCAATCGAAATTATTTACGAAATGGTCTATAAAGCCATCAAGTTTTTTATTGTCAATATATATTTTCGGAAACTGCATTGATCTTCCGTATTGCTGAAGCTTTTCAATTTTATATGGCATAACCTTTTTTTCAAAAGGAATATCTTTATTTTTTTCTCTTTCAACTTTTTTGCCCACTCCTACAGCTCTTTCCGTATCAGACATAGGCCAGTTAAGAATGTCGAGTAAGTTTCCGTCATAGCTCTCGCTTAGATATGCATCAACTACTCTCTTAAGATATGCTGTTGACCTTGTCCTTTCAACAAGCTTTATTGTAAGATTGTCAGTACCGATATCATCAGCCATCTTTTTATATACCTTAATATCCTCAGGTCTTATCCAGTCAGATGATAACATTGCACTTTTATTTTTAACCTTATGATATGTACAGTTAAGAAGACTGTAATCCATATACATATCCTCTTTTTTGTAGTTTACACTCTGACTCGCAATATTGCATGCGTGATTAATCTTGTAGGCACATTCATGAAGGCAGAAGTTGTTGGCAATCAGTCTTATCTTAACATTTGTATCTTTAAAAACTTCCAGCACATGTCTGAGAAGAGGAAAATTTCTGTTGAAAATATGATCTAAAGTAATTTCATCGGCACCCATATTAACCCAATACTGAATCTGCTGTATTGTCATAACAACAGCATACAGGCCTACTGTAATTCTGATATCGCTGTATCTTTTCTTCATAAGCATACACAGATACGGAGAGTTTATTGTAAAGCTTCTGATTCCTATTTCATAAAGCGAATCAATAAAATCGATAAGCTGTTTGCTTTTTTCCGCACTGATCTCAGAATCGTTTAAAGTAATAGGATTAATCAGATAATTAAATTCTATTCCTGCTTCTGTACATTTACGGACATGATCTTCAAGTTGTTTCATTGACAGATCAGGCAAAATAGATGATGCTCTTCCGCCTCCGGCAATATCCGCCTTTAATTTTCCGAATACAGATTTTATCTGATGATGCGCATCCCTTTTAATAATGTAATCTAGCAGTTCATCATCAAAATTTGTCGCAAGGTCATACTGAATGAAGTCATTTGTCATAATTTATTCTCCCTTTTTTTAGTTACTATTTAACTGACTGAGATCTCGGCTTAAGTGGCATCGACCGGGCTTTTCAGTCGCGCCTTTGTTCTTTGAAAATATACCCTCGCCTTACACATACAGCTAAATATTAACATATTTTTATATAAAATATTTAATGCAATAGCTTTTATAATCCCAATCAAATAAAAGACTATTGCATATTATTTTATTATTTTATTCGTCCTCTGCTTGTAATTCTTCCGGATGCGCAAGTGCGTACATCCTCTTTTCATTACGGATCTGTTCAACCTTTGCCATTCTTTTCAGAACCTTGGCCTTTTCTTCAGCTTCTCTTATTGCGGCTTTATTTTTATTTATATCAACCTGCATAAGAACATTTTTATGGTTTTCTTCGAACATTTCCTTCTGAAATATAATAGATATCGATATGTCATCTCTGCTTCCGGCATTGGTTCTTTTCGTGAAATTTTTATTTAATCTTGTTTTGAGAATCTCTATATCGTCAAGCTGACTTGCAATAATACAATTATACTCTTCAAAGCTCTCTCTGCTTCCAAATGATGTAAAAAGACCGTCTGTAGATATTAATATAGACAACGGCATATCATAGTCATAAAAATAATTAAACATTTTAATGGCATTTGAGTTGCATAATGATGCTGTTAGGTTTGCCGGACAGCTTTCATCGTCAACTATCGGCATGTATGATTCGCCGCACTGTTTTATAATAACAAGGCTTCCGTCACCAAGCTGAAGCCCGAAACAAAGATTTTCAGTCAGAACTGCGACAATTAATGTGGAACCGTAAATTGATTCCGTCTTTATTTCTAAAAGCTCTTCATCAGTAAGCAATTCTCGTTCTTTGTCCTGAATCACATTGTTTTCATAATGCGCATTTACTTCATCATACCATTGTTTAATAATGTATTTCTGAATTTTAGTCAAAAGATAGTCAGGGTCTTCTTTAAATTTTAATTCAAATTGTTCTGTGTCTGAACAAAATTCTTCTATGGCTTTAATGGCAACATCCACCGCGGCCTTAGCACCAACGTCACTTCTGAAGTGCTTTTTGCTTCCATGGCCGTCAGCTACAGCGGCAACGGCGTATCCTGCGGCAGTTTTATATGCTGAATAATCCTGACATACTGTGCCACTGTCAACATGACTGGCACCTCTTACGGTTTCATTTAACCCGATAAACATTGATGCATACCTCTTTTCTTAAATTTGTGTCAGGTTACTACAATTACCATCCGGTATCAAATGGTACGTCTTTCGGGAATTCGTCGGAATCAACAATATTTCTGATCTGCTCAGCTAACTGCTCCTGCTTTTTATCTATAACATCAACATCATTAAGATCCCTCAGAACATCATCAGCCAAAGTCATACTCTTGCTTCCTATCTGAGATGATGTAACTGCTATTTTTTTAATCATATTTGCAAGCTGTCCGCCTGAATATGCATGCACAACTGTATCTGCATTTGTGGTGAATTCTGCAAGCACATCGTCGTTTGCCTCTTTTCCTATTCCTAATGCAACCTTCAATCCATATCTGTACCAACTGTTAATCTGCAGCTTTCTGAGTCCTGCTTTATAGTCATCTGTAGGATATCCGTCTGTCATAAGAAATATTACAGGTGCAAAAGACAAAGACGGTGAATTAAGGAATTCATTTCTGGAAAGCTTTTTATTAAGCTCTTCAAATGTCATACCAAGGTCAGTTATGCCCTTTGCCTCAAGTCTCGCCCACTCAAATTCTTCAACTGAAACAGGCTCAGGATACATCCATGCACATCCTGTTGAAAATGTCAGAACTGCAATTTTTATATCGGTATCAGCTTCACCTATACTCCTTATTTCAGGCATAAGCTCCTCCATAGCAGTATTAAGCTCGCCCATTTTTGTCCCCTTCATACTGCCTGAAGTATCTATTAAAAAGAAAATAACCAGACTTTTTCTTGATACGCCTGTAGCTCCAAGCGGATCATCATCCTCAAACTCTAATAATTCTTTCGCTTTTGTGCTGAAATTCTCCATTGTTTAAAATACTCCCTTCCTACAATTCAATATTTACTCCGCCCAAATCAGCTACGACACCTGACCATAACGGAAATCCCTTACCGGAAAGTATTTCATGATTTGTTCCGTCAGGCATTTTAACTTTCCATGTTTTATCCGACATATTTTTTATACCCAATACGCCTTTTTGAATTTTATTTTCAACGATTTCGCCGACAACTGTATTGAAGTCATCAGAACCCGGAACTGCGTCACACATATAAAATTTACGTCCTATATAAACTGGAGTTCTGTAGTCACGGTTACTAAGTACAAGCGTTGCATACTGTCTTCCGCATTTTTTGCAGATAAGTGTATTATCCGTTCCCTGCTCATATGCTGAGCTGAATGTTGTTTTTCCACAGTAACAAGGTAAAATTTCAGAACGAAGCCTTATAAAAAGCTTTTGCCATTCGTTTTCGATAATTCTTTTGTTCGCCTGAAGAATTCCGGTTGTAAATGTAAATGTAAATGCCTGTCTTATGTAGTTAGGATATATTCCCCAGAACTTAATGACGTTATCATGTATTCCCTTTACAGGTCTGTTTGAGTCATTGTTAGGATCAAAAACAAAAACCGCTTCTTTGCCATAATGCTTAAGTTCAGCTGTTTCTGTAAGACAAACTGTTTTAACTACCTTTTCCCCTTCAAGAGGATCTCCCCTGAAAAGAAGCTTAAACAGTACAACTGCCAGTGAATATTTATCTGTCTGAACATTCGGACGGCTGATACCTCTTACTATCTCAGGTGCCATATATCCAGGCTTTCCACCTATTCCGAAATTGTATCCGTCAGGTGCAATGTTATCGCAGTCGCATACAAGCACATCACCGTTGTCTACATTAATAAAAAATCCTCCGTCATTGAGATCCTGATAGCTTTTTCCCGCTCTGTGCAACTGACGAAATGCATTTACGATATTTATTGAAGCAGTTACAAGAGCAAAAAGGTTCTTAAACTGAACAGTAACACGTCTTGCTTTACCGGACGCCGGCTCTACTTCAAGCTTGTACATATTAAGAATATCCACAAATGAATCATATCCTTCAGGTCTTAATGCCATCAGATATCCAAAGCTGTCCTTTTCTCCCATTTTCGTAAGATATTTAGGCCAAAGGAATTTGTCACTCGGAGGACCGTCTTTAATATTGGTTTCGAGATTTTTCCTGAAAGCCTGCGGATCACGCATTTTTTCAATGTCGTACCATTTTAATGCATATTTAAGGTTGTTGTATTCAACGAGATATACTATTCCCTGACCGCCTCTTCCAAGAGTGCTTATTATCTTCAGTTCACCGCCATATTCCATGGGAATCATCTGACCCGGTTTAAACTCTATCATAATTCACCATTCCTTTTTTGTAATATAATTATTAAATTAAACGAATTCAAAATTTATACTGTTTGTCATGCAGAACTTATGTACGTATGAATTCTCACGGCATTGAATTGTAATATTCGGACAAAATGCAAAAACATTTGCACCGATAAATTTTATTGAATCAGGCAGTAAAACATATCTTAATGTTTCGCAGCCCTCAAAGGCTTCGTCGCCTATACTGCTGACACTATCAGGAATATCTACATCCTCAAGGTTCTGGCAGAACGAGAAGGTTCCTTCTTCTATAGCGTCTACCCCATGTGGTATTGAAATTTTTTCCAAAGAACCGCATGAACTGAATGCCGATTTTTTTATTACCCTAAGAGTTGGAGGAAGCTCCACACTTCTTAATCTTTTACATTCGGAAAACGCATACTCACCGATAACCATAACGGATTCGGGGATTTTTATTGTTTTTAAAAATCCGTATCCGTCAAAGGCAAAACTGTTTATTGCCGTGTAGCCATCAGGAATTTTTACATTTCCAATAATTTTATACTTTATCGCGTCAAATGGTTTGAACGGCTTTGGCTTAAGCTTTAAATCCTTCTCAGGTTCTTTGTTTTTCTTTTCAGGAACGTAAGTTGTGGTAACAACCGGCGCTGCTGCCTGTTCTTTTATTTCCGGATTGAAGCTCCATCCAAGCATGTATGTACAGCATTCGAGTACAAACTCCGCAGCAAAAGCCGACAGAAACATATCGTTTAGCATGTATTCCCTTGCTTTTACTATTGCCAGCTTCTGATCAGGCTCATTTAACATCTGAGGAATGATACCGTTACTGATTACATTTCTTATAAGTCTTCTTTCCTTCTCATACTCCGGCATATAATCATTAAGTAATCCGGTAAATCTTTTTGAATCATGAATCAGTTCAATACCATGTTCATCCACTATAGCCTTTAACGCTTCTTTTACTTCAACTATATTTTCAAACTGACTGTTTGGCAATGCTGTCAGTTTCCCGCAATTCGGACACACGTTAACGCTATCTCCAAGTTCAGTATTGCAGTACTTGCAGAGCATAAATTTACCTCCCGATGAAATATATTAAATTTAAAAAAATTTTTATTAATCATATATATATAAGTATAGCATGAAAATTTGATTCTTGCAAGAGTGTATTAGTGTATTTTGTATAATAACAGTACATTTCTAGACAATAATCAGTAAAAATTTTCTGATTATGTGTCCAGATAATAATATACATATGCAGTTGACAATTACGCATATGATATTGTATAATGTATAAAGACTTTTGTTATACTAAAGAAATATGAAATGTGGTAATATCAGGCATATTTTCCATAATATAATCGTCTATGCAGAAAAAAATCCGCTTGACAGGAGTTGAACCTGCGACACATACGGTCGGAGCGTATTGCTCTATCCACTGAGCTACAAGCGGTTTAAATTATATTTGCTTTATTAGTATACCAAATATTTTGATAATTTTCAAGTATTTTTTAATAATTATTTTTAGGAGCATTATAATGACAGACGCAATATATATTACAGTTTCCCAGACGGGAACTACTGTAGCTAAAATAATTAAATTTTTTACCCGCAAACCTTATAACCACTGTTCTATATCAGCTGACCTGTCTCTTTCTTCAATGTATAGTTTCTGTCGTACATATACACCGTTTCCTCTCCCGGCAGGATTTAATCAGGAAATAGTAGGTCAGGGCACACTCGGGCTTTTCACAAATATCCCCTGCGAGATTTATGAGCTTCCCGTAACAACCGAACAAAAAGAAAAATTTCATAAAATACTTAATCATTTTAAGGAATACCGTACATCATACTCATATAATATTATGGGTTTCTGGTCTATACCGTTCAGGCTTCATCTTGAACGTAAAAACAAATTTGTCTGCTCACAGTTTGTAGCGTACATTATTAAAGGCTCCGGAGTTAATCTCACAAAGCCTGTATGTATGTATTCGCCTGAGGACTTAAGACACCTTCCTAATGCAAGACTCATTTACAGAGGTGAACTGAATGAATATTATAAAAAATATTCATCAGAAGCTTTCCCTTTACCACAAAAGCAGATATCAATGTACAACTGATTTTTGAATACATACCATTCCGGACACACAAAGGTCAATATAAAGGAGCTCCATAAGAAGAAAAGCTGTTCTTAGGTTCAGGGAACAGCCGGAATAATTATCCGGTCAGTCCCTGCAAAGCCTTTCCGATGGAGTTCCCTATCAATTCTCCGGAATATTTAACCTGATCTATTGAATTTCCGTGACTTCCTATCTCTATGAGCAGACTTCCGGTCGTCAGATCCTGATTATAATTTCTATAGTCAAACAATATTGGCCTTGTAAGTCCCGGATTGTCTTTTTCTATCTGTTGCTGAAACAGACACGCAAGCCTGAAATTTTTTAAATAATCAGGCATATTCATTGTACCATCATCGCAGCCGGATATAATCATTATCTGAGCTGCTTTCTTATTTTCTATTTCTATTACAGGTGCTATCAGATCGCCGTCTGACGCAATAGCATCACGGTGAATGTCAAGTACAACTTTTATATCCGGATTTTTCTGAAGGATAGCCTTTACAGTTTCAGCACTTCTGTCATATGAACCGTTATATGAAGGATAATCATGAATCGTGCTGTCATGAATTACGGATATCCCATGTTTTTCAATCTGCTGTCTGATCTCCTCGCCAACAGCTACGACATTCATGCTTTCATCAGACGATCTGTATGAAAACGATGCATCATAATATTCCCTTTCAAAAGGCTCAAAGCTCTCTGTGGTATGTGTATGCATAATAAGAACCTGCGGCTGACTGTTATTTAACGTTATTGAAAATTCCGGCTTCATGCGGCTCTGTGCCAGCAGTACATTCATTGATTCATCAGTACAGTTCCGTACTTGTCCGAAATCGTCCAGGTCAAAAAACTGCTTGCCCGAACATTTCCCGTAGGTCTGAGGAATCACATTGCCGGACTTTACATCGGTAATTTCAGGATACGGAATAGGTCCCTTATCATTGCTTAAGCTTATACTTTTAGTAACGGTTTCTTCATTCCAGCCAAAACCGAATGAAATCATATTTGTACTGTAATCTGTAATTTTTTCCGTCTCTGATTCACTGCCTCCTACAGTAATTTCAGAAAGCATTCCTGCAACCGATTCAATACCAGTAAGTCCCCTTATTACTCCTGAAGCCACAACAGGAGAAAGCAGTATCCCAAATACAGTAAGGCCTATAAATTTCATTTTTGATTCTTTTCTGCGTCTTCTCAATAAACTCACCTCTCAGCTGCATAAATATCTATAATAAATTTTATTCCTGATCACTTCAAAATATTACATCCGGAATATTTTTCACCTATATATCATACTTCTGTAATGAGGTGAAAATCAGATGTATAAATGCATAAAAGTCAAAACTACCGGAAAAATATTTTCAGTATTTTTTTTACTGTTTTTTATTTCATACTTATTTACTACGGTGACCGGTGCTGAAGACAGCAAAGAAAATGAAGGAATTTTTCTTCCGGTAATAATGTACCACGCAGTTTCTACAGATATCTCCGGTTATGCTGACTATATAATAACACCGGATACGCTGGAGTCCGATATGAAATATTTAAAAGATAACGGATATACGGCAATACTGACTGAAGATCTTATAAATTATATTGATAACAATGTATCTCTTCCTAAAAAACCAATAATGATTACATTTGATGACGGATTCTACAACAATCTTTACTATGCTCTTCCCATTCTTCAAAAATACGATATGAAGGCTGTAATATCCGTAGTCGGCATATTTTCCGAAACACTTGCACCAAATGGCCCCGGAATTCCGTCATATTCTTATCTTACATGGGATAATATAAACACTCTGGCGGACAGCGGAATAATAGAAATCGGAAATCATACTTATGAATTTCACTCATGCAAAAACAGAAAAGGATGTGTACGACTTGCAGGAGAAAGTGAAGAAGAGTATCAGCGGACCCTTATGTCCGATCTTAACAAGCTTCAGGAGCTCCTTCGGATAAACTGCGGTATTGTTCCGATATCATTTGCCTACCCGTATGGCAGCATATGCCGCGAAAGCATTCCCGTTCTGAAGGTTATGGGCTTCAGATGTACATTTAACTGCTATGAAAAACCAAATTATATTACCAGAGACCCTGACTGTCTGTTTCCGCTTAACAGATATAACAGATCAAATTCAGTTTCGACAAATCAGTTTATGAAACAGGCACTGTCAGGAGAATAAAAGGATTTGTAAATATGATTAAAAAAATTGCTGTTATTGTTCTGCCATTTGCTGCGGTTACAGTTTCATTGTTAGTTATGAAGCTATACTTATCGTTTATTTCTGTTGTTCCTATTATATGCTTATTTAATGTGTTTACGGGATATTACTGTCCAGGATGCGGCGGTTCCCGCTGTGTGCGTGCAATACTCAGCGGAAATTTACTTCAGGCATTTATAAATAATCCGGCAGTCATTCTTGCAATAATATTTTTTGCACTAATCTATCTTCAGCTTGTACTTAAGACTTTTTTTAAGTATAAAAAAATAATCCCCGACAGCAAGATATTTTACATAGTCTTGTCGGGGATTTTGGTGCTGTATTATATTTTAAGAAATTTTATTCCGTTTCTGTATCCAAAATAGTTTTATCGATTTGTTTTTGACGATAAATTCGCATCAGAAGAGCTGTCGGTTTCTCCCTTGCTTGCCTTATAGCTCTCGACAAACTTGTCCATCATGTCATTTGCAATATCTTCTGAAATACTTCCATCCTTCTTCATTCTTTCAATCAACGGAGGCATTTCTCCTGATTCTTCATATTCTTCTACGTATTCCTCAGCATTTTTTGCAAAATCAACTATATCATCCTTATATGGTAGTATTCTTGCTGCTGTAAAGATGGAAATAGCCATACAGAGTATTGATAAAATCAAGCCGATTATAGCTGCTGGTTTTGCTCCCCGATGCTTTACAAGAGCAATAACCGCAAGGATTATTCCTACAATTGCAAACGGAAATCCGACACAGCAGCATAAAACTGACAGTATTCCTAATATCAATGCTGCTATTGATATGCCATTTGATTTTGGCTTTACGTCTTCCATAAATTCCTGTTCCATTATTATGACTCTCCTTTTTGATTAAAATTCACATTCATTTATTTTTTCTATATCATACGGCGTGCGTTGATATACACAGTAATTAAGCCAGTTTGAAAACATAAGATTTGCATGTCCGCGCCATTTACATACAGGCTGTTTTGCAGGATCATCATCAGGAAAGTAATTTTTCGGAACATCAATGTCTATTCCTTTATCCTTATCCCTGAAATATTCCTCTGCAAGTGTGTTTCTATCATACTCGCTGTGTCCCATGATAAAATACTGACGTTTATTCTTGTTTGAAACAATATAAACTCCGACTTCGTCAGATTCACTTGTAATCCTGAGCTCAGGCACCTTTTCGATATCTTCGCGCCTGATTTCAGTGTTTCTTGAATGAGGAACAAGAAATCCGTCATCAAACCCCTTTAAAAGCTGCGTTTGACTTCTTAAAACCTTATGAGAAAATACACCGAATATTTTCTTTTCAAGCTGATGCTTCGGAACACCAAAATGATAGTAAAGACCGGCCATTGCACCCCAGCAGATATGCAGTGTTGAATAAACATTTGTTTTTGTCCATTCCATTATCTCGCATACTTCATTCCAGTAGTCGACATCTTCAAATTCAATATGTTCAACCGGTGCACCCGTAATAATAAATCCGTCATATTTATTGTTCTTTACTTCATTGAATGTTCTGTAAAACGCATTCAGATGACTGACTGAAGTGTTTTTAGAAATATGTGACTCAACATACAGAAAATCAACATCCACCTGTAACGGCGTGTTGCTGAGCAACCTGAGAAACTGTGTTTCTGTTTCAATTTTTTTAGGCATCAGATTAAGTACTGCTATTTTGAGCTCCCTTATATCCTGATGTTTCGCCACATCATCAGTCATAACAAATATGTTTTCATCCACTAAAGTTTTATATGCAGGAAGATCCTGCTGTATTTTTATTGGCAAATAAGATCCCCCCATACATCCTGAAACAGGGAAAGTGGTTATATTCACCTGTTTTAAGATAAAAAACATTTATTCACTACGAACAGGATGTCCCCCGTCTTTATAGGCGGCGGGGGACATTCTTAAGTTCAGTCTGGTATAATCTGCGGTTTAACGTAATCAAACCGGATGGATTTGTTTTTCAGCATCGCCGTGAACTCCGTCAACTCCGTATTTTTTATTACGGCGTTTTTCAAAGAACTTAACTGCAACCTGTCCGAACTGAGCATAACTGAGAACATCCTCTTCCTGTTCAATCCACTCTGCACATTCTTTACGTATTGTGTCAAGCTCCGGCTTAAGAAGGTCAGCCGGACGACAGTCTATCGGCTCTTCGTCACCGATTATTTTATTTCTGAATTCAGGATCTACAGGAACAGGTGTTTTACCGTATTCACCTCTTACAATTCCCTTGAACTCTTTGGTTACGGTCTTGTATCTTTCTCCTGTTATAATATTGAATGCAGCCTGTGTACCTACAATCTGTGATGTAGGTGTAACCAGAGGAGGGAAACCTGAGTCTTTTCTTACTCTCGGAACTTCTCTTAGAACCTCTGTAAGCTGATCCTCTTTTCCTGCCTGTTTAAGCTGAGAAAGAAGATTTGAAAGCATTCCACCCGGAACCTGATAAATAAGAGCATTTGCATCAACTGCAAGCATCTTTGGATCAAGGAGACCGCTGTCAATATATTTTTTACGGAGCTTCATGAAATAATCTCTTATTTCTGCAAGAAGTACAAGGTCAAGTCCTGTATCATATTCGGTTCCCTGGAACGCAGCTACAATTGACTCAGTCGGTGCATGTGATGTTCCAAGTGCAAGTGGTGACATTGCTGTGTCAACAACGTCTACACCTGCTTCTACTCCCTTCATAATACACATTGAAGCAAGACCTGATGTGTAATGAGTATGAAGCTGAACAGGAATTTTCACAGTGTCCTTAAGTGCTTTTACAAGCTTGCTTGTTTCATATGGTGTAAGCAGTGCAGCCATGTCCTTTATACAGATAGAATCGGCTCCCGCAGACTCTATTTCCTTTGCATAATTTACATAGTAATCTGTTGTAAATACTTCACCAAGCGTATATGAAATTGCAACCTGTGTATGTGCGCCTTCTTTTCTTGCCGCTTTTATCGCTGTGTCAAGATTTCTTATATCATTGAGCGCATCAAAAATTCTGATAATATCTATACCGTTAGATACTGATTTCTGTACAAAATATTCGACAACATCATCTGCATAATGACGATATCCAAGCATATTCTGTCCTCTGAAAAGCATCTGAAGCTTTGAATTCGGTAATTTTTTTCTGAGCGTACGCAGTCTTTCCCATGGATCTTCATCAAGAAAACGAAGACATGAATCAAATGTCGCACCGCCCCAGCATTCTATTGAATGATAGCCGACTTTATCCATTTTTTCAAGAATAGGAAGCATATCCTCAATCGGCATACGGGTGGCAATTAATGACTGATGAGCATCACGAAGTACAGTTTCTGTAATTCCGATTTTTTTTGACATATACGTTTAACCGCCTTTCGTATTATTGGTTCATATTACTGGATTGTTGCAAGAACATCCGAAGCATTTACTGTATCGCCTTTTTGAACAAGAATACTTGATATTTTGCCGTCACATAAAGCAACGATATCATTTTCCATCTTCATAGCTTCAAGAACCACTATAGGCTGGCCCTTTGAAACAGTGTCGCCTACACTTACCTTAACGTCAAGTATCGTTCCAGGCATTGGTGCTGAAACCTTTGTTCCCTCACCGACTGATGCAGGTGCTGCCGGCGCTGCTTTCTGTACAGCTACAGGTGCTGCTGCCTGAACAGTCGCTGAACCGTCTGTAATCTCTTCTACTGCAACATCATATGCTTTTCCATTTACTGTAACGCTGAATCTTTTCATAAATAACTCCAATTCCCCGCAGATATTAACTTAATTATTACTAAGGAAATTATCACGAAGAATTATTTCTCTGCGGAAAAATAATTCTGAATCAATGATTCAAATATTATTAAAACGGAAGATTATTATGTTTTTTAGGGAGCTTTGATACTCTCTTTCCTGATAAAACCTCAAGAGCCTCTATAAGCTTTGACTTTGTCTGTTCCTTAGGTATTATCTCATCCAATCCGTTTTTATAAGCTGCAGCCTCTGCTGTTGCATATGTTGCAATATACTCATCTGCCAGCTCTTTTCTCTTCTGTGCTGCATTTTCAACACCTACAAGCTTATGGTGCCACATGAATTCTACTGCTGTCAAAGGACTCAGCGGAGAAATAACCGCACTGTCCCATGCAAAAGTAAAATCTGCATTTGCATTTTTACTTGCAAGTGCAACGTATGCAGGTCCGAATGCATTTCCTGTTATAAGTGTAATCTTTGGTGATGTAGCCTCAGCATATGACCCTGCAAGCATTGTCATATTTCTGATACTTCCTGCTGCCTCGGCATCGCTTGAAGAAACGAATCCTTCAGTATCAACAATTGTGACAACAGGTATTCCGAATGAATCACATATTCTTATAAATCTTGCAAGCTTTGCACAGTCATCAGCGGTAAGTTTTTCATCTGTCTTGTTTGTAGCTGCAATACCTGCTGTTCTGCCGCCTATAGTAGCAAGAGCTGTGTAAGAGGCTGATCCGAAGCCGGCTGAAAGCTCAGTTAATGAATAAGCATCTGTTATCATTTTAATTATATCGTTTAAACTGCTGCCTGATAAAGTCTGGTTATCCTCATATTCATATTCAGGCAAAGGTGAGAGATTGTTTTCAGGTATAAGCCTTAATAATTCTGCAGCCGTTTCCATTGCAGACTTGTCGTCATCACATATTACAGAAGCTGTTCCTGATTTTGCTGCTGCAGCTGCAGTTCCTGCACCTGTTTTTTCACAGTCAAAAGGAGGAGAGACAAAAAATTCACTGTCCTTTGTCATTATAACAAAATCTGAAGAACAAGCCAGAATAGCTGCGCTTCCTGCGCATGTGCCTGCTATTATTGAAATCTGAGGTACAACTCCGGAAATTGCTGAAGATGCACTTATCATATCTCCATAGGCTGTCATTGAATCAATAGTCCCGTCAATAAATGCTCCGTTTGAATCATGAATACCAACAACAGGTCTTCCTGTTTTAGCTGCAAGCGAATACAGCTTTGATATTTTCTGTGCATGAACAGGACCTATGGCACCGTTATTAACTGTTTTATCCTGTGAGAATGCATAAACCAATGCACCGTTTACATAGCCATAAGCTGTTACAACACCTGAAATGCTCTCTTTTTCCATGGATAAAGAGTTAAGCTCAGTATAAATGCCATCATCAAATAAATATGAAAGCCTTCTGTGAGCCGGACTGTCTAAGTTTTTATCAATCTGCATATTAATTTCCTTCCTAACTTATTCAGGTTATAAATTTGCTATTTTGCTGATTTGCTAATTAAATATGAACTAATAATAACATATTTTCATCGTTTTTGCAATAGTTTATATGATTTCTTTGCATCTTTTGCATCCATTCATAAGTGAATCTATTGACTCTATAACTGTTTCATTTTCTTTTGTGTAGTGCATTTTTGCAAAAAGATTTTCGCTGCCTGCACGGAGAATATATTTTCCGGTATCAATTCCTTTAAAGGATGCCTTGAATAATACCGATCTTAAAATACCATCGCAAAGCTCAGTATCATCTCCGTATTCGCAGTGATAAATATTGACACAATCCTCTTCATACGAAAAAACAGCAAATCCCGTCACCGTTTCAGCACTGCCGAATGACTCAACAACCCTGAGTCTGCTTTTGTCTGCCGGCAGACCTTCAAGGATCGAATTATATTTTGAAATATCCTGTATTTCATGTATCTCCAACATAATAAATTTTAATCTCCTATTGCGTTTCTTATTGCACGAAGCTCTTCTGCTGTAAGGCTTCTGTAAGTTCCCGGTTTAAGCATTCCCAGCTTTATAGGTCCTATACTTGTTCTTCTTAACCTTGCAACCTCAAGTCCCACAGCCTCGCACATTTTTCTGATCTGACGGTTCTTTCCCTCTTTTATAGTCATAAGAAGAACAACTCGTCCTTTTTCTTTAGACAGAACGTTTATTACAGCAGGCTGTGTTTTATAGCCGTCTATTTCAATTCCCGATGACATTTTTATAAGCTGATCATCGTTTATATCAGGTCTGACAGTTACTCTGTATGTCTTTGATATGTGTCTGCTCGGATGCATTATACTGTTTGCAAATTCACCGTCATTTGTAAACAGAAGGAGTCCTTCTGAGTTTTTGTCAAGACGTCCTATAGGATATACGCGCTCTCCGACTCCTTCAAGCAGATCCATAACACATTTTCTGTCAAGCTCATCAGACACAGTTGTAACATATCCTCTTGGCTTGTTCATCATCAGATAAAGATTATTTTTTCTTCTCGGCCTTAAAAGCTTTTCTCCGCAAACAGTGATATCATCCCTGAATCCCGCCTTGTCACCAAGCTTTACAGGCCTTCCGTTTACTTTTACTTTTCCGGCAGAAATAAGCTCCTCAGCCTTACGCCTTGAGCAATATCCGCTGTCCGCCATTATTTTTTGTATTCTTACTTTTTCCATATACACATTCCGTTTCTCCGCAGCACCCACGTATCAAAAATTATTCCCTGCGGTTTAAATGATCATTTTCGATTGATTAATATACATATACTATTATATCATGATACCAAACAGACTGTCAATTCAAAGATTAAAAAAATAATTTTAAAGCCTCACTTTAAAGTGAGGCTGATATCCGAAGGTCAGAGGCGCGACCGGAAGACCCGGTCGATTCCGCAGAATCGAAATAAATAACTACCATTTATCAAAAGGATAAACAACCCCCCACTCACGCCTTAATTTATCCATAAATTCCATAACAAATATTATCTCCTCATGAGGCATTTCAGGACATTCAATCTCCCCCTGATTTATAGCCCTCATGCATGAAATAACCTCATATTCATATCCGCTTATCTGTTCAGGAACTGTATGCTCCTCTTTAAGAACGCCGTCCCCGTCAAATACCTTTATTACACCGCAGTTATTTATATTATCAATTTCCATATACCCTTTGTTTCCGTAAATAACTCCCCTTCTGTCAGTCCTTGAGCAGGTCGTACTGTGCAGAAGCGCCTGTTTTCCTCCGGCAAATATTATACATATACTGTTTTTGTCGTCAACTCCGCCCGAGGTAATTACCGCTGACGAAACTACTCTCTCAATGTCATTTCCAAAAACCATGAACGCAAAATTAAGAGTATACACTCCCAGATCAAGAAGAGCTCCTCCTGCAAGGGCAGGGTCTGAAATTCTCTCTTTATTTTCAATGCAGTATCCAAGATTTGCAGTCAGAGAACACGGTTCTCCTATTATACCGCTGTCTATAATATCATTTATTATTTTTGCAGACGGCATATACCTTGTCCATATTGCCTCGGCAAGCAGACATTTTTTCTGACGTGCAAGTGAAATAACCTCCTTTGCCTGAGAAGCATTTGCCGTAAAGGCCTTTTCACACAATACATTTTTGTTGTTTTCAAGGCAGAGCTTTATATGCTGATAGTGATGAGAATGCGGTGTGGCAATATAAATAAGATCCACATTTTTATCCGTTGCGAGCTCTTCGTATGAACCATACGCCTTTTCAAACCCATACTTTGCAGCAAAATCCTCTGCTTTTTTAATATTTCTCGAAGCTATTGCATAACAGTTCATGTCTTTGATTTTTTTAGCTGTTTCAGCCATCTTTGCGGCAATATCCCCCGCACCAATAATTGCAAAATTCATATTTACCTCCAAGTGTAATTTTTCTTATTATTTATCGTTTTCCCATGCACTTATATTATGCCATATCTTAATATAAATGTCCGTTTTTTATGAGTCAGGCTAATTTTAAGGAAATGCTATACAAAAAAGAGATAAGCCAACACCACTTATCTCTTTTTGTATTTCAAGACTCGTTTCTCAGAAAAATTATACCATAAAATTTCTGTTTCAACAACCCTATTTCATATGTACTTTTTTCTCAGCCTGCTGGAATGAGTTTCTCAGTTTCTCTATCATCGGAATGAGTTCCTTTATCAGCTCTGAACGTTTGCGGATATTTGATTTTACAAGAGTTCTTATAAAGTAGTCATAAAGCAAATGAAGGTTTTTTGATATATCATAATTATAATCAAGTATTCCGTCAAGATAATGAATTATTCTCTGTGCTTTTTTAATTAAGCTCTCAGCTTCAGGAAGCTTTTTTGCCTCTTCGATATTGTATACAGCTAAATTAAGTGTTTTTATACATTCATCATATAATCTGATCACCAATTCACCCGGAGTCATTGTCATGATAGATTGTTCTTTATATTGTTTGTATGGATTTGAGGGAGTCATACTAACCTCTCCTTTCAGATAAAATTATTCTTTAAAATCCGCCGCCAAGCATCGATGTGAGCCATGATGATGTTGAATTCATATTTCCAAGTACAGACTCCATAGTGTTGAATTGTTTCCAGTATCTTGCCTTCCTTGTTTCATACTGATCCTTAAGTCTTGCTATTTTGTCCTTGATTGACTTTATTTTATTTGTAATAGTATTATTTTTATCAGAAGCCTTTCCTTTAAAGCCTGCCAGAGAAACAAGTGCGCCCGGACTTCCTGATGATGTATTTGCAGCCTTTTTGCATGCATCACTTAAACGTGATGCCAGACCGTTGCTGCCTGTAAACATCTGAGCAACCCCCTGCATATCGTTATTAAGCGCGTCTGTAAGCTTTTCAGTATTAATGTTAAGCTTTCCGTAATCCTTCCACTCTTTGCTTGATTCGATTCCTATATCCGAAAGCAGCTTGCCGTCACCTATCTTTGTATAAAGAACAGTACGCATATCCTGAAGGAATGACGATATTTCTGAATCGCCTTTGAGCAAACCTGTCTTTGATTTTTCTTCCCATTTTTTTATTTCACTCTCAGACATCTCATCTTTCTGAGCACTTGTCAGAGGCGGGTATTGTTTATAGGTTGCTTCCTCATGAATCTGTTTGTTAAGATCCTCGATAAGCTTATTATACTCGTTTACAAATGATTTAACTGCATTAAGCGCTTTATCTGTATCTTTTGCTGTTTCTATCGTTACCGCTGTTGTCGTGACTTCCTTTAACGTCAGGTTAATTCCGTTATATGTTATATCATTTCCTGAATATATTACTTCTTCACCATCTATTTCAAGCTCAGCATCTGCTCCAACAGCTGTAAGTGTGTTACCAAACATTTTTCCCAGAATACCATTTGTTCCGTCAGAAGCATTTATTTTTGAGCCTGAGCCTGTTTCATTTGACTTTAAAGTGAACCTATCATTAAGGGAATTATAAGTCATGGTAACGCCTGCTCGGCTGCTGTTTACTTCGGCCATCATATCTGATAATGATGTACTTCCCTTAAAGGAAAAACTCACATCATTTATATTAAAGCTTATAACAGAACTATCATCTAATGGTGAAATATCACTGCTATACAGTGATGCAATTGATTTTGTTGTATCAATATGATTTGATACACTTTCTTTATTTATACCGAGATATTCGAGCGCTGTTGAACTTCCGGACAAAGAAAGAGTCTTTCCTGTACCCGTATTAAGAGAAATCTTACCGTCTACATCCTGAGTTACTTCTATTCCTGAACCAAATGCATTATAAAGCTTGTCTCTGAAGCTGTCCACTGTATCTGAGTCATTTATTGTTATATTCTTTGAAACACCGTTATATGAAACAGTAAGTGCTCCCTTTGAGGTTATTTCAGGTGCATCTGCTTTTACGCTGCTTGTTACCGTAGATTCTGCAGTTGTCTGAAGACCGAATTTAGCCATATCGGAAGCAGCTCCGGTAATATTAATTACTGAATCATCTCCGGAACCCGTGAATTTAAGTGCTCCTCCGCTTACAGATACAGATATAGATGGCACTTGATTTCTGATTTTTTCTGCTATTGTCTCAATTGTGTCCTCATCACTAAGAGTAATATCTTCACCATTAACTGTTATCTTATTCTCTGAAATGCTTATTTCTCCGGATGCCGTAACAGCTCCTGATTCTGAAGAGGCCGTGCCAGCCATGCCTATCGTTGCAAGACCTGCTTTTGATCCTGAAACAGAAAACGATTTACTTGTATCAGCAGCCTCAAATTTAATCTTACCGTCAGCAATTGAAGCTGTTACACCTTTTTCTGACAATGCATCATTAATCGTAGTAATTATATTGTTGCTGTTATTTTGTCCGGACAGATCAACATTAATAGTTTCGTCACCTATTTTTACGGAAATCGTATTGCTTTTATCATATTTTCCTGTAGTGAGTACTCCGGTTTTACTTGATTCTGTGCCATCAGAAGTTATCGTTTGTTCTTCATCTCCGGCTGAATCAATATATTTTATTTCAAAACTCTTATTATCTCCGGAACCTGAAAAAGTTAATTTTTTATCTGTACCGACTGATGCCGATATATTTACTGATGTACCATTAAATTTATTATATTTAGCTATTCCGTCATTTATTTTTGAAGCTATTTCACTATCTGATAAAGCACCGCTTATATCAATTGTGATATTGTTATTGTCTGATACTATTTCAATTTTTCTTCCCTGACTTGATACTATAGCAGCTTCACTATCAGATTTAACTTCCATTCCTGTGCTTGCCTTAGCATCTGAAGTTATTTTGGCAGATTCAGCAAGCTTATTTACCATCACTTCAAAATTTCCCTCAACGGCATTGACAGTCGGTGAAACCTTGACTGCAGATGAACTGCTCTGAGTTGTGGAATTTTTAAATGTTGATGACAGAATAATAGAATTTTCTCCTGAGGTTGTCAAATATTTATCTCTGAAATCATTGATTTGTTGTATTATATCCCTATATGATTCCTGCTGCCATTCAAGAATAGTCTGGCTCTGTGTCTGTTTGTCTATTTTTGTCTGAACATCTGAAAGCATGCTCTTTACTAATCCCTCAGTATCCATTCCAGATATCATTCCGGACATTCCGTTGTTGCTGTATGTTGAGTTAGAATATGTATTTTCACTGGAATTAACTTTCATTTAAATCACCCCTTAAATAATGAAAAAACGTCATAGGTCTTTAATATATAAATCGTCATTTTAATGTTTTTTTCAATAGTATATGTTGCTTTTATTATATAATGTCGTAATTTGATTATATTCAGTCCAAAAGGGGGGGCGGAGATTTCGGCTCTGTTGAGTCGACCGGGCTTTCCGGTCACCCCGGACCTTCCGGTACATATCCGCATTACTTTATGATATAGTGAATTGTAACATTTGCTGAACGTAAAAAAAGACTCATATGCGGAACAGATGAGTCTTTTTGATAACTGTTATTCAGGGCTTTAAAAGCAGGATCGGACAGCATATATAAATTATATTTTTCTCCCTTTAGGCGGGATATGATATCCATTTGAATCGTCATTAATGGTGTTGTAATATTTTGCGGCCTTTGCGCTCTGGCCTGCGTTATTTTTCTTTATTTCTTCAAGCATTTTTTCTTTTTCTTTTTGAAATCTTTTTACAACCTGTGGCTGTAGGATTTTCACCCTGTTTATTACTGCATTAAGATCCTGTCTCAGTTCAAATATACGTTCAACTTCATCGCAGACATCCTTTCTGTCTGTACGCGGAAGAACTGCTTTTTTGAGCATGCCTGTCTCATCCTCTTCACAAAGGTTATCTATTTCTGAAAAAATCTCATCTGTCATCTGTCTGTACTGTCCTATCTTTTCCATACTGAACTCTATATCATCAATTCCACATGTAAATAAAAAATTCATCTCAAATTCCACTTCAAGCATAATTTCTTTTATTTCATTCAGACATTCACAAATCTCATTAATATTTTTCATAATCACACTTCCTCTTTATGAATTGATAACAATTACTCTTGTTATATTTTTTTAACAATATGCAGTTTTTTCTTTAAAAACATATTTTCCTTTTATAAATTTTGTGATATAATAGTTATTAACACAAATCGGGGGTGAAATAATGTTCCCAACAAAATGCAAAGCAGTACTTAAAACAATAAACAACGATATTCTGGAAACCGGATTCGTTTCATATTCAGCCAAGGGACAATCTCTGGATTTTACATCTCAGTTCGTACCTATTTTACAGATAGATTCAAAAGTAAAGGTTGTATGCACTGAAAATAATGTAATAACCCATGTATTTTCAGGAGATGTATATCTGTCATCGCCAAAGCTGTTAAGAGTAATATCTTTAAAATGTGCATTTATAAGCGGAGCTGAAAAGGTTCTTTGTGCCGATATTCCATTCAGGGCACAGATACTCCTGCCTATTTTCCGCCATAAACTATTTACAAACAAACTTACCTACAAGTGGCAGGACTGTGATGTTCAATCCATATCACTTCATGGTGCAGCAATAAAATGTCCTGAAATCCTTAGTGAATTTGAAGATAAAATCACAATAAGAATTGCAGAGCCAATATTTTCAAAACCCACGGAAATTCATCTTCACACCGGTGAAAAGGGCCTGATGTTCGGCAATAATACAAAATACAGATATAAAATTGAAAAGCTTAACAAACGTGCTGAAACAGAGCTCCGATCATTTATTAAGCAAGTCAATATTAATATACTCGGAAACATAGAAATGATTGATGAGGCTTCATTATATTAGTGGTCCTTTTTTATAGTATTTAACCTGTTTTTGAAGGCATCAGGAGAAATTCCGGCAGATGCCTTCATATTATTTTCTACAGTCTGCCTAAGCTCACTTCTTAATATTTTTACTTCTTTAGGCGCTTCTATTCCTATTTTCACCTTATCCCCGCTGACATCTATGATTTTTAATTCTATGTTATCGTTTATATATAGTGTTTCTCCTAATTTTCTGGATAAAATCAGCATAAATTTTTCTCCTCCTTTACTCCCTCAAAAAGCTTATGTCTTAAAGGATAATTTTCCTCAAGAATTATCTGTGCAGCTTTTCTTTGTGAGAGATTAATTATTATAGGACTCCTCATATTTACTGTAGACTGGCTAAAATCGTCTGCAACAACCATTACAAGCCATACTTCATCTATTTTCTCACCTATAATCGACTTTATTTCATCAGTGAATTCAGGAGAATATTTTTCGGAAAGATTGCTGGGATTTGCCAGTACAAAACACAAATCAGAATCGTCTACTGACTGTAGCCATATAAATTCTCCGTTAAGCGAATCATCCATAAGGACGATGTACTTTGTATATTCATCAAATCCAAAGATAGGCTGTTCAAATGTAATAATATCATTTTCTGATATTTCAACTTCACCAAAATTTTTTGTAGATATTTTCATAACTTCCTCCATGATAACCACATACTTTTCTTTTATTAATTATTTTCTGTACTAACCTATCATTTCACACAATAAAAAAGACGTTATTTTAAACATAAAGGGGCGCTTTATTAAGCAGCCCCCTGTATCAGTTATAAGTCTCTTTTTTAGTTTGTGATATTATCAGATTTTTCGTAATCAGGTGCAGAACTCTTAGGCACATAATTAAATCCCCCAAGATATTCAATTTTAACATCTGCCATTTCTTCAACTATAAGACTACATGTCGCAGGAGTAAACTCATATTCCGGCCTCTGATTAATCTCTTTACAACTACATTCCTTAGTTAATTTGTTGTTATCAGACTGAGGAGGTTCCCACGAAAGGTCCGGTTTCAAAGATTTTATATGATCCAGTTTTTCCTGGATACTGACGGTCCTTTGAACAGGAATAGAATTCTGAATATTTAAATCAGATTGTACGGGTTTTTTATCCTGCCCGTAACGGTACTTAATAAGGTACTCATCTGATTTTTTTTTCTGGAATGATGAATTTATCAGACTATCGGCTCTTATTTTTTCGCTATTGTCTGCAGATATTACATCAGAACTTGAATTCAGATCCTGCCTGGAGCTTAACTGTGCCTTAACATGCTGTTGAATTACTTGCCTCTGAACCTGCTGGAAATTTTTTGTCAAATCAGGGTCAGCCAATGTTATTGACGCTCTCTCCGATTCAATTCTGTACTTTATCGGAGTAGTAGTTATTTTTAATAATTGCATAAAAACAACCCCCCTGTACAAAAACGCAAATTGTATTAACGTTTTATAAAACTTATCTTATGAAATCCATAAGACTCTGCGGTATAACGTTGCTGCCGAATTGCATTGTAAGATTCCATGCATACTTGTAATTCATATAGTTCATAATTTCGGTAGCATCATCTATTCCTTCCGTATCCTTCTGCATTTGACTCAAGGATAAACTTTCGTTTTCAAGCCTTGAAAGCGTTGTATCCAGGAAACTGCATCTCATTCCTATATCGGATACATTTGTTGTGAGCTTGTTTGCACAATTTCCAAGGTGATCATACAACGCACTCAGTTTATCCATATCGCCATCTTCTATTGCCTTTGACATATCTGTTATTACGTCATAAACATTGTTTGATACTTCGTATGTTTTTTCATTGTCTGACATATCCTTATATGTTATATCTGATTTACCATAGCCTAAACTATCAAGACCAGAAACTGATACCTTATATGCTGTTCTTGGATCAACTACACCGTTTACAACACAAATATCCAACCCTATATCGATATATGTATCAGAACTGTACGGTACAGATGTTCCGTTTGACTCAAACTTGCCATTTTTTAATTCTATATCTTCAACATTGACTCCGTTGAACTGAAATTTTCCGTTTGCATCAACTGTATAAGGCTGTGTTTTTATATTTGTTCCGCCCATAATGTATTTATCATTATATTTACAGTTAGCAAGCTTCAGGATTGAATCCTTTGAATTTTGCAGAACAGTGGTATAAATTTCTTCACCTACTTTGGTGTTTGTTCCGTTCAGAACCTTAAGAACCTCTGCTCTGATATTTCCTACTATTTCATTTATTGAAACAAGACTGTCTTCTGCAACGGTAAGCTGTTCATTTGCGACTGCAACATTATCCCTTACCTGTTCATTTTTATAAATTTTTGAACGTATATTAAGCGCCTTGGTACCGGCAGAAACATTTTCCGAAACCTTTGTAAACGCTCTTCCGCTCTGTACCTTGTCCATCGCCGTATTCATGGAATACTGTGAGTTGGAAAGATTAGAAAGATATGATCTGTTTACGGAATTTTGCGTGATTCTTATAGACATTTTTTATCACCCCTCATCTTGTGGTTTTATCCCAATGCACCTATCTGATTTACTATAACATCAAGTAACTCATCCATAGCAGTCATTACTTTTGCCGCTGCCTGAAATGCCTTGTTATGAGTAAGCATGCTCATTGTTTCTTCTGTTTCACTGACTCCGCTTATTCCGTCTCTTTCATTCAGAAGCTGCTCTGAATATTTATTG
Source organism: Bacillota bacterium (assembly GCA_023458875.1). Classification (GTDB taxonomy): domain Bacteria; phylum Bacillota; class Clostridia; order Oscillospirales; family Ruminococcaceae; genus HUN007. The sequence goes on from JAEWXO010000094.1 coordinate 25,178, forward strand.
CATGACTCATATCTTGAACTTGCATACTGTACATCACTTCCAAGCTTGCCAACATAGTCAGCGATATAATCCTGAAATGTACCGGTAAACGTTTCTACGCCATTTGAAAATGTCTGTGTATTTATTGAAAGCTTACCCAGAAGCTCAACCATGTATGCGTTTTCACTGCTGTTCTTATCATAAATAATGTAAGACGGATTCTCTGCCAGATCATCTGATATCGCAATATTTTTAGCGGTTACATATTTGTCAGTATATACGCTTATTTTTCCGTTACTGTAGTCACTCTCACCTACAAGTTTTTTGTATGTAAGAACATTTCCGTCTGCATCCTTGGTTTCAGGAAGAGTATTGTTCAGTATTTCTGCAAGCTTTCCCGCAAATGTATCAAGATAATCCTCATAGTACTGAAAACCACGTATAGTAGTTTCGGTACCGCTCGATATATTGTTTCCCCTGCCGTTAAGTATCTCTGTAGATGCTTTAAGTGTTCCGTAATCAGTATCAGACGCAGTTCCGTCTGATTTCCATGTGAGGCTTACTGTTCCGTTTGAATTTTCGTGATAATTTATTTTATCCGCATTTTTTCCTTCTATGCACATATGTCCGTTCATTGTAACGTTTACTGAGCCGTCGGCATTATTGCTTACAACCAGCTTACCAAATGAAGAGAGCTGATCAAGAAGTACATTACGCTTATCAATAAGCTCGTTTGGGCCATACTGATTTGTATAACCGTTTGTGCTCATCATTTCGCTTATCTGTTTATTAAGATCTGCTACCTTTGTAAGCATAGTATTCGCATCATTAACCTCTGACTGAAGCTCCATTTTATATGTGTCAGCTGTATCTGTTAATGTACGTGAAATATGATTAAGAAGTGTTGTAATGTTTTTTACTGACTCTGCAAATATTGAAGCATCACCTCCAACATTGACGTTGCTGGCAAAGTCCTCAAGTGCTGAATACATCTGCTTAATACCCCAACTAAGCCCGTATCCGTTACCTTCAATTCCTATATCAACTTCTGAAAGAACATTCTCTATATCCGCAAGCATTGCGTTGCTCTTGTTATAATAGGATGTCTCAGAATAAATATTTCGGAATGCAGTATCCAGTCTCTGGTCACGCACCTGTGAAACGCCATTGACATTCGTTCCAAGACCATTGTAATTCATAGCATTAATACTTACTCTGTTCTTATATGAATATGATTCAACAGCTACCTGATCAGTTCTTTGCCTCGTGTACCCCTCAGAGGACATATTTGCAAAGTTATGTCCTACAATATCCAAAGCCTTCTGACTTGCAAACAATGCAGTTTTCGAAGACTCGAACCCCATAAATGTCGGTCTCATAATATATCTCCTCCTGTTTTATGCTTTTCTGTCAAGCAAATTTACACCTGAATATTTACTTGAAGAAATAGTGCCACTTTGATCGTAGCATGCCGGATCAGTAACATCATTGTAACTAAGTATGTCTGAATTGTGTAGATTATTTTTTGTTATTTCCAAAGAACGTCTGTTAAAATCTCTGGCAACTGTCACTGCTTCCTGGAAATCATAAAACAACTCCTCAAGCTCATCATGCGATTGGCCTGTTTCCATATCAATTATTTCTCTGAATGTTTTTCCTTCAAGTCCTTGCTCTTTAAAAAGCTGCTGTCTTTTTCTTTCGTATTGTTCTGCCATCTTTATAAACATCTGATATTCTGAAAGAATTTTATTTATTTTTGTAAGGTTATCGGAAGATAAAGCGTTCATTTTTTCTTCTTCATTAGCAGCGACCTCAAAATAAAATTCGGTATACTGTGACATAAAAGTGTAAAATTCATTATAGTTTTTCATAATCCTACCTCATTTTCAGAAAACAGAATAAATAACCTGACAGGAACAGTATTTTTTTCAAAAACTATTCCTGTAGTTTTTTTACGTTACCCAAATTTAAAATGAAAGACGATCCAGAATAGCATCTGCTACTTCTTCTGCTGAAACATTGTATGTTCCATCTGCGATCTGTGCTTTCAGAGAATTAATTTTTTCCTGTGAAGCATAATTTTCTATGTCTGAGGAAATTGTCCTTGTACTGCGTTCAATTTCCCTGAACGACGCCGCTTCAGGGCTTATTGATACTGTATCATGCTTGATACACGCCTTATCAGTTTCCGACATTTTAATGTTTTCATTATCTTTTACACTCTGTGGGCCTATTCCCTTGGCTTTAAGATAACTATTGCACACGTTAAAATTAATATTCATAAAACACAACTCCTTTCCTTAACGTTAAATATAAACACAAAATAATCCCTCTGATTTATATATCGTCACTTTAAATACTTTTTAAATACTATAAATAAATAATTAAATTTAATATAACATTTTAAAAAATTTAATACAAAATTATTATTATATTTAAAAAAGATTGAAAAATTATTTATAAATTGTTATAATATAATTATTAATTTTATTAATGAGGTATTGTAATGGCAAGAATAATTTCAGTAATAACCCAAAAAGGCGGCGTTGGTAAAACTACAACAGTTAATGCTCTTGCCGCAACTTTGAACAAATCAGGAAGAAGGGTTCTTGTAATAGACCTTGATCCACAGGGAAATCTTTCATTCAGCCTCGGTGCAGAAATAGAAGATGTAAACACCATATACAATGTAATGCGACAGGAAGTCAGTGCCCTTGACAGCATTCAGCGGTGCAAAACTGCGGATATAATCCCTTCAAATATTCTTTTAAGTTCTATAGAACTGGAGTTTACAGGCAGAAACAGAGAATTCCTATTAAAAAACGCTCTTAATGAAGTAAAAAATCTATATGATTACATACTTATAGATTCGCCACCAAGTCTTGGAATTCTGACTGCAAATGCGCTGTCTGCCAGTAAATATGTAATTCTTCCGATGCTCCCTGACATATTCAGTCTTCAGGGAATCGCACGCGTATATGAAACTATAGACCATGTACGTAAAACATGCAATCCGAAGCTTGGAATAGGCGGCGTTCTTGTAAATCGCTACAATAAACGTTCACGGCTTCACAAAGAGGTATACGGCACTGCACAGCTTATTGCCGGCAAACTGGGCATACCTGTTTTTAAAACAGTTATCAGAAACTGTGTTTCACTTTCTGAATCACAGTCGCTTCAATGCGATGTGACAAAGTACGGTTTACGTGCTACATGTGTCAAGGACTTTCAGAATCTCACTGCTGAGCTTATTGAAAGAGGAATTTTTTAGTATAGGAGTGATCATATAATGATAGACAAAAGAACTAAACGTGACATAAACAAAGAACTTATGTTTAACAAAATTATGCCATCATATATGCCTGAAGGTGAACCATACGACGAAAACAATATCAATACAGCACTTCCTGCTGCTCCGGTAAATTCGTTTCAGAATCAGTTACAGCCGCCAGATGTTCATCAAAACACAAAAACATCCGACACTGTACGATATATTAACATTACTGAAACAGTACTCAGCAAAAAGCTTGACGGAATGATAACCATGTTTAAATGCTGTAAATGCGACCAGTGCCGACAGTCTATAATACTCAATGTTCTCAATAATACAAAGCCGCATTATGTCTATAACAAGCCTTCTGAGGTAGACAAGCTTATCGAGACCAACAACTGTGCTGATATTATTCAGCCAATAATACGTGCCATTCTTGACATCAAGGCAAATCCTGCACATCAGCGAAAATAAACTTTCACAAAGATTTGCTTTATATTTTATTCATATTGTATATTTATTTTTGTCTCCCGATTACGATATATATTATGTAGGATATAGGTTATATCTCTAGAAAAATGTATAAAGGGGGACGGTCCAATGGAAATACAAAATACAAATTCAACTAAACCAATTGTTCCGGACGGAACAAATTCACAAACATCTAAGCTCATATCTGCTCAAAAGTCAGTCGAAAATAATGCAAATAAGAAAAATGTTACTGATACAGCCGATTCCTCAAAACAAAAGGATATCTTTACAAAGAATATGGATACCGGCGAATACAACACAGGAATTTATTCAAAGGAATCTATCTCAAAACGTCTGGAGTCAATGGAAGAACAACGCACTGAAGCATTTATTTCAATGATTGAAAAAATGTTCGTATCCCAGGGAAATTCAAATCTTCTTAAAATAGATGACATAAGGAAAAACATCAGATCAACATTTACTCAGGAGGATATTGATGCTTCCGAAAAAGCCATCTCTGACGACGGAAATTATTCTGTAGACGCTGTTGCAACACGAATAATGGATATGGCCACTGCACTTGCAGGAGATGATCCTGAAAAGATTTCAACATTGCGTGATGCCGTAATAAAAGGATTCGGACAGGCAGCGAAAACACTTGGACTAAAGGACGACGATATGCCTGATATAACCAAGCGCACATATACAGAAATAATGAAACGCTTTGATGACTGGACAGATTCTTATAATAAAAAAGAGGAAAATTAATAAGACAATACGCCTCTTTACTAACTGACTTTTTACACTCCATAATAAAATAAAGGACCGTAACAGAATTTTGAAATTAGATTCTGTTACGGTCCTTTTTGTTCACTTTTTTATGTTTATATACGTTTATGTTCATCATTCAGACATATTCCCGAAGGTCAGAGATGTGGATTACTGAAAATTAATAGTTTATATATGAACTCAGGCTGTCCCTTTAATTGTATTTACCGGTCATAAAACCGGACATTATACAGGCACCGGTTGCTCCGGCATTTATAACGTCAGATATATTATCTTTATTTATTCCGCCAATTGCAAGAACAGGGCAACCGACACTTTTACAGACTGACTCCAAAAAAACGAGTCCTCTTGGTTCTAGCCCCTTTTTGCATTCTGTGCTGAAAATATGCCCTGCAATCAGATAATCTGCGCCCATTTCATAAGCCTCGCATGCCTCATCAACGGAATGTACCGAAACCCATTTTGAATCAAAAGCAGAAAGCCCGTCATAGTATTTTTTAAAGTCATTCATTGAAAGCTGTATATCTTTTATTCCAAGCTTTTTTGCAGAATTTATATATTTGTTTACAACAAGCCTTGTTCTGCTGCAAATTTCTGCATCAATGCATTTTGCTGCAAGCTCTGTATACTGTTCCTCTGTCAGATCCTTTTCACGAAGGATAACAGCATCTGCCCTGTATGAAATTTCAATAAGCTTGTCTATAAAATCACCGCTGCACAGCTTTCTGTTCGTAACACATATCAGCATACTCTCACCGAACCTGTATTTATGTAGTCTGTAAATACCGGCTGAAGGCCGTTTCCGACAATCATATTCCTTATCTCATCAACACTTCTCGGATCTGAAATTTCAAACTGTCCGTCACCCTTTGCCTCGCCATCGTGACCGCCTATGCTTACCTTTACTCCTGCTGAAATTTTTGTGGCTGCAAGGCCTATAACATTATCCCTGAAGCCTGCGCGTTCCCTCGTTGAAATGGTTATTCCGGCAAAAGGCATAAACAGACGGTATGCAAGCATAACCTGAAGCAGCTGTGTTTCATGAACATCATTTGAATTATTTTCTCTGTTGTTTTTATATGGCCTGAGTCTCGGAAATGAAAATGATATTTCGGCATGAGGATATTTTTTCTGAATAAGTAAGGCATGAACTCCGGCTGCAAATGCGTCCCTTCTGAAATCATCAAGCCCAAGAAGCGAGCCGAATGCCACTCCTCTCATTCCGCCCATTATTGCTCTTTCCTGTGCATTAAACCTGTATGGATAGCATCTTTTCGGGCCGCTCAGATGTACCTGTTCATATTTTACGGTGTTGTAGGTTTCCTGATAAACACTTACAAAATCAGCACCGCATTCCTGCAGGTATCTGTATTCATCAGAATTTACCGGATAAATTTCTATACCTATTGTCGTAAAATATTTTCTGGCAAGCTTTATGGCATCACCTATATATTCAATGCCGGACGCACCTCTGCATTCACCTGTAAGAATAAGAATCTCCTGCAGTCCCGTTGAGGCAATGTGTGAGAGCTCGTGTTTAATTTCATCCATGCCGAGCTTTCCTCTGCGTATTTTATTACGGCAGTTGAAGCCACAGTACACGCAGTTGTTTTCACAGTAATTTGCTATGTAAAGCGGAGTAAAAAGGCATACGGAATTTCCAAAATGCTTTGCAGTTTCAGCCTTTGCCTTATGTGCCATAAGCTCGAGGCATGAACCAGCAGCCGATGACAGAAGCGCCGCAAGCTCTGACTCTGACGGATAATCCGACAAAAGTGCTTCCTTTACATCCAAAACCGTATATTTACGGTAGTCATATCTGCTGACGGCATCAAGAACCCTGTCCATAATATCGGAGTTTATCTGCTCCATGCCCTCCTGATATTCCATATGATTAAATCTTTCCTGTTTCACTGCAAAAAGCTCCCTTCGCTTTAATCTGCCAGAAAGCCTGTAAGAGGGCTTGATGCTTCTGCGTTTAAATCAAGGACTCTTCCCGGACCGGAAAGATATGCTGTTCGTCCGGCTTCAATTGCGAGTCTGAATGCCTTTGCCATTGCTGCAATATCTCTTGCCGTTGCAACAGCCGTATTTGCCATAACTGCCGCTACACCCATTTCCATTGCTTCACAGGCCTGTGACGGTCTGCCTATTCCGGCATCAACTATAACAGGTATATCAACCTCCTGAACTATCATTTTTATAAATTCCTTTGCAATCAGTCCCATGTTGCTGCCGATAGGCGCACCAAGGGGCATCACTGATGCAGCTCCGGCATTTACAAGTGCACGTGCCGAAACAAGGTCAGGGAACATATACGGCATTACCGTAAAGCCTTCCTTTGCAAGAATTTCCGTGGCCTTTATTGTCTCATAATTATCAGGCATAAGATATTTTGAATCATTAACTATTTCAAGCTTTACAAAATCTCCGCAGCCTATCTCCCTTGCAAGGTGTGCTATCCTTACAGCTTCCCCGGCATTTCTGGCACCTGACGTATTTGGCAGAAGTGTAATGCCCTCCGGGATATAGTCGAGAATATTTTCGTTTGTTCCGGCATTTGCACGACGTAGTGCAAGTGTTGCAATTTCAACACCACCGTTTTCTACGGCATTTTTTATTATGTCAAGCGAAAATTTTCCTGAACCCAATATAAATCTTGAACTGAATTCCTTTGAACCTATAATCAGTTTATCATCCATTTCAGGCATCCTCCGTTCCTGTTAATAATCTTAAAATCATATTTGACTGATGTCCGGCACATACCTGCACTCTTGGTGCCATAAGTCCTCTGCCCTGTTCTGCTCCGTTATGCAGGTCTCCGCAGACGTACAGATTTTTCATTTTACGCGTTGTTCTTATAAGGTTTGAGCTTGAAAGGCCTGCCATTCCCGAGCCTGATACTATTTTAACTCCGGGGCATTTTTCAAGGATTTTATTTACAAGCATTGCCTTTGCCTGCGGTGAATCAAACGCCTCACATACAATATCACATTTTCCGAAAAGCTCACAGGCATTCATTTCAGTTACACGTATATTGCGGGTTTCAATATTTATAAAAGGATTTATCTGCTGAAGCTGAATTTTTAAAGCTTCCGTTTTATACATTCCCAGATGTGATATATAGTAGCTCTGACGGTTAAGGTTACTCGGCTCTACTATATCAAAATCAACAAGAAGAAGTCGTCCCACTCCTGTTCTTGCAAGGCTCACAGCAATGTTTGAACCAAGCCCTCCCAGTCCTGCGATTCCTACAAATCCTTTTTTAACCATGCCATGCACATGCGGCGTATGCCGTGCTGCCATCATTTCCTCAAGCTGTTCTCTGTCAGGCATCTGACCGCGGGCTATGACAAACACCTCATCATTGTCATTTAAAATGCAGTCCTCACTTATCTGAAATCCGTTTATTATCAATATATCATTTTCACTGAAAAAGTTTTTTCTCAGGTCAAATGCCGAAGAATAAACATTTTCATATTTTTTACCGTTAAGCCTTATATTCATCGCAATCAGCCCCCTCCTACAAAGCTTACAATCTCAACAACATCATCATCAGAAATCATAACTGATTCGTATTGCGATTTAGGTATGATCACTCCGTTTATTTCAACAGCTATTTTCAGAATGTCATACTTCTGCTCTTCAATAAAGCTTTTTAAATTTACCTGAAAATCAAGTTTCCTTTCACTTCCGTTAAAACGCATGACGCCAACCTCTTTTTCTCATATATTTCCAATAAGACAAAATAATATGGGGTGCACCCGCGGTGGTGCACCCCATTACTTAACAATAATATTGGATTGAGTATTATTTTATCACAGATTTTTTTGTTTGTCAATGGATAAATGCTCATTTTTATACAGTCTTTTGTATGTTAATATTCAGCCATACCATCTTTAGGTTTCTCATGAAAGTAAGAAAAAATAAAATTCAAAAATAAAAGCTTTCAACAAAAAATCGAAGTTTTCCCGAAAAAAATTTTTTAATGAATTTTAGTATTGCTGTAATCTCATGTCTGCGTCAGTTACGAATGGCTGAATAGTAAACTTTTTAAGATCATGCATACGGCAATGTTTTTTCAAACTTTTCATTAAAATATTTATGACACACTTTTAATGTGCTGTGCTACCTTTACATCCTCCTTGCTTATGTGGTTGAGGAGCCAGCCCGCAATAGCAGTATTTATTTTTGCGACCATCACTATCGTAGGTCCTTCATTTTCAAGCTGTTTTACAATATCGTCAACAACCTTTATAAAGCCGTCATGGTATCTTTTATGGTTCTCATAATCGGGATATTTGCTTTTAATCTGGAGTTTCTCCTCATCAGAAAAATGAGTTTTGGTGTAATCCGAAAGGAATTTGCTTGTTGCCTGTATCTGCTGACGTCCCTTTCCTTCGGAGCATGCCTCGAGCAAATCGTTTATTGCACCTATAAGCTGTTTGTGCTGCGTATCGATAGTTGCGTTTCCTGTTTCGTACTGTGTTTTCCATGCATAAGCCATAATAATTCCCCTTTCAATGATTGTCTCTTATATTATATCATTTTTGTATTAAAAAATGGGTTATAAATACAAATCTCGACCTAATATATTTCAATCAAATTCCTATGCTATTAATTATAACAGTATTTAATCAAAACTTCAAGAACTATTTAAACAATTATACATAATTTTCAGATATATTTTAAATTTAATTCATTAAAAATTTTCTGAAGGAAAATGTTGCCTCCATTAAAAAGATTGGCTGTATCTTCGCTTAGCTGAGCAGCAGGACAGTAATCTACAGTTAATTTCTGTCCGCTTTCAGCAGCTCTTTTATTTAATTCATTTACATATTATTTAGCCCATGCGACAGGATCATCATGATTTTCTTTTAATTTATCATATGTATCAAGCTTTTTTATTATTTTACTTGTGTTCTTTCCTTCATCTGTTCTGTAAGATTCAATCACATAAAACTGTTGAGCGTTTTTATATTTTACAATGTCTAGTATCATAAGCAATCTCCGCATTTTTTGTGGATTTATATACTTATATTGTACTAAAATACCAAAATACGTCAAATAATAAATTAAAATTTGACATAAAAATTTCGACAAATAGGTCGATTGAACCACTTTTCTCGTTACTCAACTTCTAAATCCCCAAATTATTTTTATTATTTTATAGACGATAAAATCCCATATTGAATTTACAAAATTATTATGTTATAATGTAAAAGCTGAGCACATAATAAAATATATTCAAAGGATGAAATGCTGAATGTATGGACTTAATATAGTTCTTGTTGAACCACAGATACCGCAGAACACCGGGAATATTGCACGTACCTGTGCTGTAACAGGTACTTCTCTGCATCTTATAGAGCCTCTCGGGTTTACAATCACAGATAAACAGCTCAAACGTGCAGGGCTTGATTACTGGGACAAGCTTGATATTTCTTATTATAAAAATATTGACGAATTTTTCAGCAGGACAAACGGAAATTACTTTTTCTTTACCACAAAGGGTAAAAAAGTTCACAGTGATGTCAGCTATCCTGAAAATTCATACATAATATTCGGACGTGAGGATGCAGGTCTTGATGAAGAGCTGCTTTATCATAACATGGATAAATGTGTAAGAATACCTATGCGTAACGAATTACGTAGCTTAAATCTTTCAAACTCAGTGGCAATTGCCACATATGAGGTTCTCAGGCAATGGGGTTACCCTGATTTAAGCACAACCGGAAACCTGACTAAATTCTAAAACTCAAGGAGGAAAATATGAGCAAAATAAAATTATTAACCGACTCAGCTTCTGATATCACTCCTGATATCGCAGCAAAATATGATATACGGGTACTTGGATTTCACGTTACTCTCGATGACAAATCATACACTGAGGGAGTAGATTTTACAACGGATGAGTTTTACACGATGCTTGACAGTTCATCTGATTTTCCGAAAACTTCACAGATTACTTTTGCAGAATTTGAAGACATATATAAACAGTACTATGAAGAAGGATATACGGATATTATTTATACTTCAATTTCATCTACAGGGTCTGCAACATACAACAACGCTCTGAATGCAATAGAAAACTTCTATGAAGACATACCTGAAGCAAGAGAAAAAATAAAAATTCACATTGTTGATTCACTTGGTTATTCTGCAGGCTACGGATACCCTGTGGTAAAAGCAGCCGGCAAAATTCAAAAAGGTGCTGATGTTCCGGAAATACTCGCATTTCTTAATGAATGGCTCTCATGTGTTGAAATGTACTTTGTACCATATACACTTGAATATGTAAAACGTTCCGGCAGACTTTCAGCGGCTGCCGCATTTGTAGGTGAACTGCTCGGACTTAAGCCTGTTATAAAGATAGTTGACGGCGTTTCATATGTGCCTGAAAAAATAAGGGGTGAAAAAAATATAATCCCAAAGGTAATAGATGTCGCTAAAAAGAACATGACACCACATACACCGTATATTCTTCTTGTCGGAAGTCTTCCGGAAGAATCCGCACTGTTTGAAAAGGAAATCACAAAAGAGCTGGGATACCCACCGGAGTACACAATAAAAATAGGCTCGACTGTTTCATCACATGCAGGTCATAAGGTAGTCGGAATAATTTTAAAGGGACAGAACAGAAGATAATATCAAGGTCAAAGTACAGCTGTGATAAGCATTTGCAGTCTGTACTTTGTTTTAATTTAGTCAAGCTAATGATATTTCGTTAATACTCAGCCATATGTATAAGGTATAGATATCTGTCCGAAGGTAAGAGGCGCGACCGGAAAGCCCGGTCAACCCGACACAAGTCTAAATCCCTGCCATACTAATTACTTAACCGAAGTGGTTGAATTATTTCTTAAATCCATACCCTCTATTTTCTTTAAAAGGAGCTGAGCTTTCTGAAAAAAATAAATGCGATTCTGTGCGCAGCTGTTCTGATGGCCGTAACCTTTTTCTTCTTTCAGATTACATCAGACAGTATTCTTACAGTTCATGATGATATTCTTACATATATGCAGGTGCGTGAGGGAAATCTCTTGCAAACAGCTCTTAGCGACGCGAAGCACGGACGTATCTGCCATATTCCGCTGACATTTCTTCTTTATATACCGTATATATTCAACAGTGGCTTAATAGTCCGAATATGCGCTGCAGCTGCAATAATATTTGATATGTATGCGTTTTACACACTTATAAGAAAAAATGTTGATAAGTCCGCCGCTTATGTGTCATGCCTTTTATTTATTTCATTTGCATGTATATCAAATCAGCACAATCTCTTTGTTGCTTATATAATCGGGCATCAGATTGGCATAGGGCTTGTTATGTTTTCACTTGATTCATTTCTTTCATACTATAAAATCCAGAAAAATTCAAAGCTTATTCTCAGTGCCGTACTTTTGTTTGCGGCAGCCTCTCTCTACGAAGCAATGGCAGTATATATAATTGTTTTTGTAATACTTGCAATGTATAAAAACAAAGGAAATATATTTGAAAACTGCATTAAAATAATAAGCAATCTCAGGTTTCATATTTTATTTCTTATTGCCTACGTCATAATTTATTTTACATGGCAGAGTTTTTTCCCTTCTGACTATGACGGTGCACAGCTGTATTTCGGAAATATTCCTCAGAGTATAGTTACAATACTTACCTATTCATTCGGTATGATTCCGGGACTTCCGCTTGCAGCAATGCTTTACAAGAATACAATCAGCCTTACCGACATTCCCGGCATGATTGATATAAAAATGATGATTGCCGCGATCCTTGCCGCGACAGCATTTTTCTTTGTGTTTCCTAAAATAAATCTTCATAAGAAATCAAAAATTTTAATTATTCTCTGTATATCCGGAATACTTATTCCGAATATTATAGTGGGATTTACCTCAAAGTATGTATCATGGTCACAGCAGAAAAGCTATGCATATGTTACGTCATTCTACAGCTATTTTTTCATAATTTCACTTGCTGTAATAATCATGCACCTGATATACAGAAACAATAAAATTCAGAAGCCTGCACTTGTTGTTATGAGTATTCTTGTTTTTATAATATCACTGCTCTGCTGCATAAACAATAAATCATGGAACAGTATATTTGAAAAACAGCTTAAAAGATATGAGGCATTTTATCATGCTGTTTCTGATGATTACTTTGATAATATTGAGGATGGGACGATTATTTACATTCCTGATTACACCGGAATACATAATGATATGAATATCACAAAAACATATGCCTCCATTTATACAAGCCGTGATATAACATTTAAGAATGATAAATCAGCGATTGACTTCAGCAAACCTGTAATATGCATGAGATATGACGAAGTATCAGGTGCTATGTTTATCGGTCATATAGGCCCGGATTTTATAAGCAGTGATTTGTATATATGCGGTGAATATGACTCTGCTGTTCCTAAAAGTATAAACATGGAAACTATATTTAAATAAACAAAAAAGACAGCATACAGAAAATCAATCTGTATGCTGTAATTTTTTGTATTTAAATCTTTTTCATCATAGAATAGTTCGACATTATTTTCTTTGTGCCAAAATCATCGAAGGCAATTTCAAGCAATGCATCGTTTGCCATAGGCTTTGCAGAGATTATTACTCCCATGCCGAACTTCTCATGACTTACTTTATCACCGACTGTATAATTTATCTTTGCAGAATCAGCGCTCATCTCTGATCTGTGATTTTTCTTTGCTGAAAGCTGTCTCTGAAGTGACATGGAATTCATTGCAGGCTGTACCTTTGATTTAGGACTTGCAGGAACAGATGTTGATACTCTGTCCTCTTTAAGAACCACATCCGGGTCAATTTCCTTTAAAAATCTTGATTTTGGATTTTTACTTGTTGTACCAAAGAGCATTCTCTGTGAAGCATGAATAAGTCTTAAATGCTTTTTAGCCCTTGTTATAGCTACATAAGCAAGTCTTCTTTCCTCTTCCATATCGTTTTCACTGAACATGCTTCTTGAGCCCGGAAATATTCCGTCCTCCATACCTATAACATACACGTTTTCAAATTCAAGTCCCTTTGCGGAATGTATTGTCATAAGTGTTACACAGTTATCGGTATTGTTCATTCTGTCAAGGTCAGTATACAGTGAAATTTCTGCAAGGAATTCGTCAAGTGTAGGTTCTTCACTGTTTTTCTGATACTCTACCATTGTTGACTTTAACTCTTCTATATTTTCAAGACGGGTCTGACCGTCATCACCCTGAAGCTTCAGATAATCCCTGTAACCGGTTTTGTCAAGGACTTCATCAAGAAGTGAATCGAGAGGCACTGTATCGGCCATATCAATAAGTGAATCAAATACTCCGGCAATACTTTTAAGACTTTTTGCTTTTTTAGAAAGAAGAGGATATGAATCTGCATCCCTCATAACTTCAATAGGTGATGTCGCATTTGCAATGCATATTTCTTCAAGGCTTTTGAGTGTAGCATCTCCTATTCCCCTCTTAGGTTCGTTTACGATTCTCTTGAATCTCATTATATCGTACTGGTTGTTCAGAACGCTGAGATATGCTACAATATCCTTTATTTCTTTTCTGTCATAGAAACGAAGACCACCAAAAACCCTGTAAGGAATATTATTCTGTACAAATGCTCTTTCAATAAAGTTTGACTGTGCATTCATTCTGTACAGAACGGCGTTGTCCTTAAACTTGCCACCCGCTTTTTTTGAGGCCATAATTGCACTTGCAACATATCTTGCCTCGTCATTTTCATCAGACGCTTTGTAAATATATACCTTGCTTCCTGCATCCCCGTCACTCCAGAGAGTTTTAGGTTTTCTTCCCTTGTTGTTTTTAATAACAGAATTAGCGGCATTTAAAATATTCTGTGTTGAACGGTAATTCTGTTCAAGTCTTATAACCCTGCAGCTTTCAAACTGCTTTTCAAAGCCGAGAATATTTTCAATTGTAGCTCCTCTGAATCTGTATATACTCTGATCATCATCGCCTACTACGCAGAGGTTATTATGCTTGCCTGATAAAAGGCTTATAAGTTTAAACTGTGCATGGTTAGTGTCCTGGTATTCGTCTACCATAATATATCTAAATTTGTTCTGATAATATTCAAGAGTTTCCGGATAATCTTCAAAAAGCTCTACTGTGAGCATTATAATGTCATCAAAATCCAATGCGTTTGCTGCAAGAAGTCTTTTCTGATATTCCCTGTATATTTTAGCGATGGTTGCTTTTTTAAAGTCTCCCCCTGTTGTATCCCTATACTGTTCAGGAGTAATCAGCTTGTCCTTGGCTGAGCTTATCTCATTTATAATTGCCTTTGGATTCAGTGTTTTATCAACTATGCCAAGGTCTGTCATACATGCTTTAAGGAGACGCTGACTTTCTTCAGCATCATATATTGTAAAGCTCCTGCCGTATCCGAGGCTTTCAATTTCTCTTCTTAAAATTCTTGCACAAGCTGAATGAAATGTAGCAGCATTTACGTTCAATCCGTCTTCGCCAAGCATGTTCTCAAGTCTTTGTTTTAATTCGTCTGCAGCCTTATTTGTAAATGTTATAGCCAGTATATTCCACGGACTGACAGGTGAAACAGCAACAATATCCTTAAGTCTCTCAACATCGTCTGTTTTTCCGTCAATGTAATCGCTCAGAAACTGTCTGTCATCTTCCGAATCATTATTTACTGAATCGTCGTGATATGCATTTCCAAAGCTTATCATGTTTACTATTCTGTTTACAATAACTGTAGTCTTACCGCTTCCTGCACCTGCAAGGAGAAGCAAAGGCCCGTTTATGCTGAACACTGATTCCTTCTGAGGATCGTTCATTTTACTAAAATATTTTTTTAATGCTTCCTGTTTTAATTCGCTGAAATTCTTTAATGACATATTTCTGCTCCCATCAAATTTATACCGGTAACGCTGATAGCACCGATAATCTTACTGATAAATTAATATCTTCTTATAAATTATTTTCACACTTAATTAATTATAACACATTTTTGATAATATGAAAAGAGAAATTGCGATTATTTCATAAAACTACAGGCTATTCGTTACTATTCAGCCAATGTATAAGTTAGGGATATATGACCGAGGGTCAAAGGCGCGACCGGAAAGCCAGGTCGATTCCGCTTAAATCGAAATCCTCGGCACAAATTAATAACTTAACCGTAGGGGCTGAATAGCAACGGCTATTCAGTAAGATTACACCCTTGATTCATGAATAAAACATTTTTTTGATGTAATAATATATAGTGATTTATTGCCTGATTAATTATATATTTACATTTTTTATTTTTCTGGGACTACCAATGGAGAATTATCATAATATCAATTATTTAAATGGAGGAAAAAATTATGCGAAACAAACGTGAACAGTGGTCTTCAAATCTTGGATTTCTAATGGCTGCTGCAGGATCAGCTATTGGCTTAGGAAACATATGGAAATTTCCTTATATTGCCGGAAGTAACGGCGGTGCCGTTTTCCTTATATTCTATTTTATTATTGTTATTCTTATAGGTGCACCTATACTTCTTGCTGAAATGTCAGTAGGCCGTGCAACACATTTAAATTCAATAGACGCCTGCAGAAAAATAAACCCTAACTGGGGTTTTGTAGGACTTATCGGATTCTGGGCCGCATTTTTCATAATGTCATACTACTGTGTAATAGGCGGATGGGTTACAAAATACATTTTTAAATATATAGTATCTGAAAGAATCACAGAACCTTCAGAATATTTTACAAACTTCTCGTCATCTACATTTGAACCTATAATATGGCTCTTTATTTTTTTAGATGTTACAGCACTTATTGTTATAAAAGGAATCTCCAAGGGAATAGAATTAACCAGCAAAATTTTTCTTCCACTGCTTTTTGTGTTTATAATAATAATCGCAATAAACTCACTTTCACTTCCCGGTGCATCACAAGGTCTAAAGTTTTTCTTTGTCCCTGATTACTCAAAAATAAATTCAGCAGGAGATTTAGGGACAATATTCCTTAACGCTATGGGGCAGGTCTTTTTCAGTCTCAGTCTCGGTATGGGAACGCTTATAACATACGGAAGCTATGTTGACAAATCTGCAAATCTGACAAAAAATGCTCTGTATATTCCACTCCTTGACTCACTGTTTGCCATGCTTGCAGGAGTTGCAATACTTCCTGCGGTATTTGCCTATAACCTGAAACCTGATGTAGGTCCGGGACTTCTTTTTCAGGTTCTGCCTATGGTCTTTTCCAATATGAAATACGGAAAAATCATAGGAATTATGTTCTTTGTTCTGGTGTTTTTTGCAGCAATAACATCATCGATATCACTTCTTGAAGTAATAACATCATATCTGATTGACAGTAAAAGGATGAAAAGAGGCAAGGCTGCACTTCTGGCATCATTTTTTATTTTTGTCCTCGGGTCTTTTGTATCACTTTCATTCGGGGCACTCGGAAAATACAAAATAGCTGACATGAATCTGTTTGATCTTCTTACTTCGCTGACTGATAAAATTCTGATGCCTATAGGTGGATTTCTTATGTGTATTCTTGTCGGATACGTATGGGGTATACCAAAGCTTACTTCTGAAATTTCATCAAACGGAATTTATAAGGTGAAAATAAGCGGAATCCTGCGCTTTACTCTGAAATTTTTTGCACCTGCAATGATACTGCTAATCTTTATTGCGGCATTTATAAAATAATATGCCATCCTCAGCATAGCATAAAAGCTTATATATTATTTATTTTTATGAATTACTCAAACTTCGCACATCAAAAATAATTTCACATCTTGAAAATTCAAGGGTTCTCACAGTATAAAATAGCTTTTAATCGACAAACCACGTAGCATAACGGAACGCATAAATGCGTTCCCTACA
>JAEWXO010000095.1 GCA_023458875.1 Bacillota bacterium
CGACGCCTGCCTCGGCGGACAGAATATCGTGCTGACAGAGGCTCGTTGTCAAGTGGACCGTGGAATAAATGCGTGCGCCTTGTTGGGGGGGAGATAAGTATTACCCACTACAAACGGCGAATCGCCACTTTTTTTATATTTGGTTCCTGCTTCTATCTCATTAAAATGCATTACTAACCATGTTTCAAATAATAAACAAGAATAGTTTAAAATATATTCATTTGGTGAACTTTGCATTAAACAGATAACCTCTTGAATATTATTAGGAGCATCACAATCAAAAACCAGATGTTTTTCATAATATAAATATTTGCTCGAATTATTCCCAGTACTAAGAAATTCTTCTGCGTAATTATATACTCTCATCGCATTTCCTTCGGTGTTAATCGGTTTTATTACAATGTTAGAATATTTTTTACGACAATTGTATGAAATATAAGTTCCAAAATAATTTAAATAATTTACTTCAGTACTTCCTTCACAGAAAATCAACAGTTTTCCAGCATTCTCAGGAATTAAATTTTCAATTACCCGTTTAGTATTAATCAATCTCCCCATAATCATTCTTCCTCTGTATTTTCTTGATTTTCATTATCACCCTTTATAAAATTTTCTTTTTCTACAACAGGTATTGCACCATATTTACCGCTTAGATAATCTTTACTAAATGATGCATCCGACCTCACATTAATTTGCGCCAAAGAGTAAATAGATGACTCGCCACGTTCATTTTTGTCAATAAACGCTACCTCATCTCTCCTATATTGATCTTTATTCATTAAAGAAATATCATGCGTTGTATAAATCAGCTGAGCATTTTTATTTTGTTCATTTTGAAAAAGATCCACTATATATTTTGTTAAAATCGGATGAAGACGTGCTGATAATTCATCAACAATAAATACCCCACCATTTTCAATTATATCCAAGATATATTGTATAAATGAAAAGTATCTGATTGTTCCGGAAGATTCCAGATTTAAATCAAATTTTTCTTCACCAACAATCTTTCCATCATCATTATATACATCATGTACTGATTTAACTTTAAAAGGAAGGCGTTCTTTCGTCTTTTCGTCTAAGTTTTCCTCAATAGAAAGTCTCTTTATGCCTATATCTGCAGCTTTAATGAATTTTTCAATTTTCTCCTTATACTCTTTGTCCTTTGCTAACCTATCAGACAATCTTACACCAAAAGCTACACCCTTAACTGTTCCTTCTATAATCAATTCAAAATGAACATTGAATTGATTTTTTAAATATCCTTTTATTCCGTTAACAATTTCCCTTACTTCTCCTTCTGAAAAATAATCCAATACGCCAACATAAAGCATATCATCTCTGAATTTATTAATTTTATTAATAATATTTTCATATTTTTTCCCTGATAATATTTTGTTTTCGTTGCGTTCAAAAACCATTTTATCATCAACATAAAGCCATTCTTCTTTTACATAATATTTCTTTTCGTCAATATTATCATGAATAACAAATCCATATTGATATGTCTTGTTATCATTAAAGAATATAATTTCAAATTCTGAATCGTTATTTTTTTCTTCACTAAGCATGAAAGTACTGCGTCTAACACCTGGAATTCTGTCTTTGTCAACATCATCTTCTCTATTCCTGGCATCATAAAACTGGTTAAAAACAAAGCTCTCAAAAAAGTAAAGCGCACTTATTAAATTTGATTTTCCGCTTGCGTTTTTTCCGTGTAGCGCCAATGTCTTTAAAATATTATTTTTTCCTTTCTTTACAGTATGATCTGTCATTTTTTTATAAGATACTGCCCTCATATCAAGAATAACTTCATTTTTAAATGAAGCAAAATTTTTAACTCTGAACATTATCAGCATAAGCGTTACTCCTTATTTAATATTAATATTATTATACAACATAACAATACTAAAATCAATATTTATTTTCGATTTTTTCGATAACTAACTCAAAATTTAATATTATTATTGCAAAAATAGTTACTAATATTCGTATTTTTTGAATTTTGCATGCTTTTATTGTATTATCAATATAGACCTGATAGTGAAGCATTAAAAATACATCATTGATAAACGACAAATCATGTATTGTTGAAAAAAACATTATCTCTTAATATAGTAATAGCAACATTGACTTATACTATAAATTTGAATATAATAAAACTAATTAAAAACATATAACAATTTCCTTAATAGAAAGAGACGATAACTATGATATATACAAAAATGACAAGACTTGCCGCAGAAACAGCATACCGTGCCCATAAGGACCAGACCGACAAAGCCGGTTTCCCATACATCCTTCACCCTGTCCATGTTGCTGAACAGATGAAAACAGAAGAAACAACAATAGCTTCTCTACTTCACGATGTTATTGAAGACTCATACTATACTGCTGAGGACATTTCTGCAATGGGATTTTCAGATGATATTATTGATGCACTAAAACTACTGACACATGATAAAAATACAGACTACTTTGAATACGTCTTGAAAATCAAAGATAATCCAATTGCTCGTTCTGTAAAATTAGAAGATCTCAAGCATAATTCTGATTTATCAAGACTAGAGAAAGTAACAGAAAAGGATATTTTACGGGCAGAAAAATATAAAAAAGCAATCAGAATGCTAAGTGAATAAATAATAACAATTCATCCAGATGCATAAATTTAATGGATATATACCCGAAGGTCCAGGGCGATCGGAAAGCCCGGTCGACTCCGCAGAGTCGAAATCCCTGTAAACAATGAAGTTATAGATAGTGGAGTAATGGTAACAAAAATAATCCCCCATCCCACATCCCACATTCATTTCCCACTATACTATTGCATTTGTTCACAAATTATGATACTATTAATAGTACTGAGCAGAGTCATTTCGTCGCAGAGATATGACTCTGTTGTTATGTGTTGATGTATTTATCTGCGGGAAACGGAGCTTTTAATGAACACTTCTGATTTTTATTATGATTTGCCTGAAGAGCTTATTGCTCAGACACCTATAGAGCCCAGGAACCATTCTAGGCTTATGGTGCTGTCAAAGGATTCTGACGAAATTGAACATAAACATTTTTATGACCTGTGCTCTTGCCTGAAAAAAGGGGACCTTCTTGTTCTCAATGATTCAAGAGTACTGCCTGCACGACTTTACGGTCAGAAAGATGGTACCGGTGCTGCTATCGAATTTCTGCTGCTTGAGCAGAAGGGCGATAAGCTGTGGGAAATTATCTGCCGTCCCGGTAAAAAAGCAAAGGAAGGTGCTGAATTTACATTTGGCTATGGCCGTCTCAGAGCAAAAGTCATTGAGGTAAAGGATGACGGAAACAGAATCGTTAAGTTTGACTGTGAGGGAAATTTCTTTACAGCACTTGAGGAAACAGGACAGATGCCTCTCCCTCCGTACATTACAAAAAAGCTTGAAGACAAGGAACGTTATCAGACTGTTTATTCAAAAGAGCTCGGTTCTGCCGCTGCACCTACCGCAGGCCTTCATTTTACAAAAGAAATGCTTGAAGAAATCAAAAACATGGGTGTAAATATCGCATATGTTACGCTTCACGTAGGACTAGGAACATTCAGACCTGTTAAGGTTGAAAATGTATTTGAACATAAAATGCACAGTGAACACTATCATCTCCCGGCTGAAACTGCAGAGCTTATAAACAAAACAAAAGCTGCCGGCGGCCGTGTAATATCAGTCGGGACAACATCATGCAGAACGCTTGAAAGTGTTGCGTCATTCTGCGGTGAGATAAAAGAAGCGGATGGATATACAGATATATTTATATATCCGGGGTACAAATTCAAGGTCCTTGACGGACTCATAACAAATTTTCATCTTCCTGAAAGCACACTTATTATGCTTGTATCTGCATTTTACGGATATGATAAAACGATGACGGCATATAAAAAGGCAGTAGAGGAAAAGTACAGATTTTTCAGCTTCGGAGATGCAATGATTATCTTATAAAAACCAATTGCAAATCATCATTATTGACGTTGATATTCAGCCATACCATAAAGCGGGCGGATATGTTCGCCAAGTCCGGGCGACCGCAAAGCCTGGTCGACCCTTCAGAGTCGAAATCACTATATCCCCTTATTGAAAGGAAAAACAGATGTATAAATTAATTTGTAAAGAAAACAAAGCCAGACGCGGAAAATTTGAAACGGTACACGGTACATTCCAGACACCGTGCTTTATGAATGTCGGCACTGCGGCTGCAATAAAGGGCGGTATTTCTTCACTGGATCTGTCACAGAGCCTTAAATGTCAGGTCGAGCTGTGCAATACCTATCATCTTCATTTAAGACCGGGCGATCATGTTATAAAGGAAATCGGCGGACTTCATAAGTTTATGAACTGGGACAAGCCTATACTTACAGACAGCGGCGGATTTCAGGTATTTTCCCTTGCGAAGCTGCGTAAAATAAAAGAAGAGGGCGTTTACTTCAACTCCCATATTGACGGACGAAAAATATTTATGGGACCTGAGGAAAGCATGCAGATCCAGTCAAATCTTGCCTCAACTATCGCTATGGCATTTGACGAATGTGTTGAAAATCCTGCAACACATGAATATTCCGAGGCATCATGTGAACGTACAACACGATGGCTTATCAGATGCAAGGAAGAAATGACACGCCTTAACAGTCTGCATGATACCATAAATAAAAGACAGATGCTTTTCGGAATAAATCAGGGATGTACATTTGCTGACCTTCGTGTAAAGCATATGCAGGAGATAACACGTCTTGACCTTGACGGTTATGCAATAGGAGGGCTTGCAGTCGGAGAAAGCACTGAGGATATGTACAGGATAATTGACGCTGTTGAACCTCACATGCCGGAAGACAAACCACGTTATCTTATGGGTGTAGGAACCCCTTCAAATATTATTGAGGCAGTTGCAAGAGGCGTTGACATGTTTGACTGTGTCATGCCAAGCAGAAACGCAAGACATGCAACAGTATTCACTTGGAGCGGTATAATGCATCTTACAAACCAATGCTATGTGACAGATACAAGACCTATTGACGAGCAATGCGACTGTCCTGTCTGCAGAAACTTTTCCCGTGCATATATACGCCATCTTTTCAAAGCACAGGAACAGCTTGCAGGAAGACTTGCAGTAATGCATAACCTTTATTTCTACAATACACTTACTGAAAAAATAAGGGATGCAATTGAAAACAATCAGTTCGGCCAGTTCAGAGAAAAATATTCAGTATTACTTGCAAAGAGAATCTAACTTGTTAGTATTCAGCCAACCCCTGAAGTGATGCTGATGTAATAGCGAAGTCCAGGCGATCGCAAAGCCTGGTCGAATCCGCAGATTCGAAATCCCTGCCATATTAATAACTTATCCATCATTTCTTAATAGTGACAAGAAACACAAATAACAGGACTTTGAAATAATAAAATATTTTCGGAGGTAATGCCTTGTGGGACTGACTGAAATAATTTTTATTGCATCCGGCTTATCTATGGATGCATGTGCGGTATCAGTAACAAACGGATTATGTGTAAAAAAGCTTACTCCTTCAACCGCACTGATAACAGCCTTGTTTTTCGGATTTTTTCAGGGAATGATGACACTTCTCGGTTACATACTCGGCAGTACATTTACATCATATATAGAGAAATATGACCATTTTTTCATTCTTGCCATTCTCTGTTTTCTTGGAACAAAGACTATTATCGACGCCACTAAGGAAAGTAAAAACACGGAAATATGTATTATAAAAATTTCTTTTACAACTCTTCTTGTTCAGTCAGTTGCTACAAGCATAGATGCACTTGCCGCGGGAGTAAGCCTTTGTGCGCTTGATGCTGACATTATAGGATGTTCGTTTATAATTGCGGCTATAACATTTGTTCTGTGTATAGTAAGCATCGTTTTCGGACGGAAATTTGCAGATATATTCAGCCGCAGAGCAAAAATTGCAGGGGGAATAATTCTGATAATTATCGGAATAAAAATATTTGCAGAGCAGGTATTTTTCGCGTAAATTAAAAGGAGTAAAAAAAATGTACAGAGCTATAATATTTGATCTTGACGGAACGCTTATAAATTCACTTGAGGATCTTGCAGATGCTACAAACTACGGACTCGGAATAATGGGAATAAAGCCTCACCCTGTTGAGGCTTTCAAAACATTTGTAGGAAACGGAACGATCAAATTATGTGAACGTGCACTGGCAGGCATTACAGATGATTCTTCAAAGGTAAATCGTCTTCACACAATGTTCTCGGATTATTACAACGCTCACTGTATGGATAAAACAAAGCCATATCAAGGAATTATGGAACTTCTGAATAAATTAAAGCAGAATAACATGCTTATTGCCGTTGCCTCAAACAAGCCGGATGAATTTTCAAAGCATATTGTAAAGAAAATATTCGGTGAAAATATTTTTTCGGTTATTATGGGAAAGTCTCCGCTCAGAGATACAAAACCGGCACCTGATATTATTTTTGAAATATTAAAAAATCTTGGTGTGTCACGCAATGAGGCAATAATGGCCGGTGATTCAGATGTGGATATTCTGACTGCAAGAAATGCAGGCATTGCATCTATAGGCTGCACATGGGGCTTCAGAACAAGTCAGGAGCTTATCGACGCAGGAGCTGCCAATATTGCGGACAAACCAGAGGATATACTTAAATTTTTGTAATTACTATAAAATATATAATTTTAACACCGCTTATTAAAAAATGACATACCCTCATGGAAATCTTTTTTCCGAAGGTATGTCATTTTTATTATCAAATGATTTTTATTAAAATGACGTTAATATTCATTAACGATGGTTAAGTTATTAATATGGCAGAGATTTCGACTCTGCGGAGTCGACCAGATTTTCCGGTCGCCCTGGACCTTCGGGCATACGTCTCTGTCTATGACTGAATAGTAATTTTTTATACGTCGATATTATCCATTAAATCAGACTTTTGAGGAATATTATCAGGAGCAATATTTTCCGGAAGGCATATTTCTTCCATTGATATTTCCTCTTTTTTATCAAGTGAGACTTTTTTGTGTTCTTCATTATTGAAAGTGATGTTTTCCGGTTCTGATTTGTATATACCTAAAATATTTTGCGGATGATATTCTCTTTCTTCTTTTTCTTCTTCATATTTATTTTTTATTTCTTCTCTTTTCATATCCTCTATTAAAATAATATCCCTGTATGAAAAATAATACAATACAGTCTGAAAAATATAAAGCATAACAAGAAAAGCAAAAACAACTCCGTTTGTTATTACATTACCTGCAAGCATCATTAAAAGACATTCTGTACCATGCAATATAAATCCGGCCCTGATTCTCTTTCTGCTTGGATAAACAAGAGCAATAATAAGAAAAACAAATTCCAACATTGAAAAAAACACTGACGATAGATGTAAATTTAAAAATCCAAGCATAATAATTATTATTGCTGTTATTTTTGTATAATCTATAAAGTTTTCAGGCTTTTTAAATATTGAATTTTTTATATCCAGTATCATTTCTTTAAAGCATCTGAGAATTTCACTGTTTTTTATACTGTCTGTTTCCACATTGACAGTATTGCTTACATCTTCATCATTATGTGACGATGTCACAACATTATTATCTGTATTTTCTGATTCTTTTTCTGATAAACCGTTTTGCTGTGGTGCTGAAACACTATGATTTACAGGATAAATGGGTACATAGCTGGTTCTTTCGTAAAAATACGGGTAGCCGTCAATTTTCTTTAACTCTTCATTATCCTTGGCATACATATATGCACGTATACAGATTAAAATAAGTGCAGCATCAACAATCAGCACCAAACCTTTATACTCTGAAAAAAGACCATTGCCATTGAACAACATATCACGTCCGCTTCCAAGAAATCTAAGATATATCAGCCCCTCATTATCCATTAGAAACTTCTGAATTATACTAAGTATAAAATACCCGAATAATACAAAGCTGTGCCATATAATATTAATCATTGCTGCTTTTCTTGTTTTGTTACTCATGAGTATTAGTAATATTAACGATATAACCGAAGAAAGCGGAAAAAGAATAAACAGCCCTATTGTAAAAATCACCTGTACTGTTGCTGTAAGATTAAACCATTTGTTTATCTTTTGCATTAAAATCTGATGATCAGCATTTTCGTTCATACCAGTCTCCCCTTTTCTCATTCTGTCTTTTCTTTTTCTCTATTTCATTTTATGAATGCATGGACTTACTTGTTTCTTTAATAGACTATGCCTTAATATTTTTCTTTTTCCGGCAGATCATTTAAAACCTGACGTATCTGTCCTTTCAGGTATGGTTTTATTTCTCTTAAAATATTATTGTCAGGGGTAAAAATCAATCTGCACTTTCCGTAAGTTTCGTGACTAAAATCTGCATAATACCTTTGATTTTCCTTTGAATCTCCCTCAGCTGATACAATCGTCATATCGGAAGGTGTTCCTTTTTCTGCGTCATATATTCCAAAGCTCTCAAACTGTGATACAGAAACTGAAATAAGCGGTTTTCTCCTTTTTTTAGACATTATCTTGTCAATATCAATGCTTCCGTTTACAATCAGATATTCATATTCTATATCATAATTGGCACTCAGATATATTCCGCCGTACAAAATGCCTACACCTATAAGACTGCTGACAGCAAATGCTCCGAATATTGACCCCAGAACCGCCACAGCCAGTCCCAGAAATACTCCTCCCACAAGCAGGATCGCCCTTTTTGCCGAATCAGCTCCCCCATCACTTTTTCTTACAATCTGCTCTGCATACGAATCCATAAATTTCCTCCAATAAATATTTTATTTAAAATTAAATAATTTTATTAACTTATGTTGATATTCAGCCAATTTTATTTTAACATATTTTTTCTAAAAGTTCAATAAACCTATTGATTTTTTTATTTTAATCATTTATAATAATAATTAAACACGATGACTGAGAGAGTAGATGTTCTGCGGTAACTTCAGAGAATGGATAACGACGGCTGTGAGTATCCTGTTGCCTATAAACATTGAAGTTCACTCACGAGTGGCTAGGCCGAAGTTTTTTTAAAATTGTAAGCCGTGACGTAAATCTGCGTTAAAGACAAGGAAGTGATTGCTTCTGAAAAAATAGGTGGTTAATAAACAAGTAATGTCTTGTCCTGTTTTGGGCAGGGCTTTTTTTATTGATTAAGGAAAGGAATGTATTTTAAAAATGAAAAGTCAGCTTGAAAATATCAAAGCACTTGCTGAACAGGAACTGTCAGCATGTACAGACTTAAAAGTACTTGAAACACTCAGAGTAAAATACCTCGGAAAGAAAGGCGAACTGACAGCAATCCTTAAACAGATGGGAAAGCTGTCTGCTGAAGAAAGACCTGTTATGGGACAGCTTGCAAATGAGGTGCGCCAGTATATCGAAAACGAAATTTCATCAAAAGCTTCCGAACTGAATGCCAGAGAACAGGAAGAAAAGATAAGGGCAGAGTCAATTGACGTAACTCTCCCTGGTAAAAAGCAGCAGCTAGGCAGTCTTCATCCTCTTACACAGGTTATGAATGAAGTTACAGAAATATTTATGGGAATGGGTTATGATGTTGTCGAGGGCCCTGAAATAGAAACTGAATATTATAACTTTACCGCTCTTAATATCCCTGAAAATCATCCTGCACGCGATACTCAGGACACATTCTATTCAGAAGAAAACTTTGTACTGAGAACCGCAACATCAACAGTACAGATACGTACCATGGAAAATAAAAAGCCTCCTATCAGGATTATATCACCAGGCCGTGTTTACCGTTCTGATGCAATAGACGCAACTCATTCTCCTCTTTTCCATCAGATAGAGGGACTCGTTATAGACAAAGGCGTTACAATGTCAGACCTTAAGGGCACACTTGAAACACTTATGAAAAAGCTCTATGGCGAAGACTGTAAAATAAGACTCAGACCTCATTACTTCCCGTTTACAGAGCCATCCGCTGAGGTCGACATTATGTGCTTTAACTGCGGTGGAAAAGGCTGCCCTATGTGTAAAAATGAAGGCTGGATTGAAATTCTCGGTGCCGGAATGGTTCACCCGAAGGTTCTTGAAATATGCGGCATTGACAGCAACGAATACGGTGGTTTTGCCTTTGGTCTTGGTCTTGAAAGAATAGTTATGAGAAGATACGGCATCAAAGACATTCGTCTTCTTATTGAGAATGATTTAAGATTTCTCAGTCAGTTTTAAGGAGGTATTTTAACAATGAATTTATCAATGAAATGGCTTTCAGATTATATAAAAACAGATATGCCTATTAAAGAATTCTGTCACAGAATGACCATGACAGGTTCAAAGGTTGAGGCTTATGAAACAGAGGGCGAAGAAATTTCAAATGTTGTTGCAGGAAAAATACTTTCAGTAACACCTCATGAAAATTCGGATCACCTCGTAGTATGCCAGGTTGACGTCGGTGAAGCTTCACCTGTACAGATAGTAACAGGTGCAAGCAACGTGCATGAAGGCGACTGGGTCCCTGCAGCATTAAACGGCTCGACCCTTCCGGGCGGCGTAAAAATAAAAAAAGGAAAACTCAGAGGCGTTGAAAGCTCCGGCATGCTCTGCTCACTCGGCGAGCTCGGGCTTACACTGCATGACTTTCCATACGCAATAGAAGACGGTATATTCATTCTTCAGGAAGAATGTACTGCCGGACAGGATATAAAAGAAGTTCTCGGCTTCAATGATACATCTGTTGAATTTGAAATCACATCAAACAGACCTGACTGCTTCTCCGTAATAGGCCTTGCACGTGAAGTTCATGCAACCACAGGAGAACCGCTGAATATAAAAGAACCGTCATTCAAAGGAAACAGTGAGGACGTAAACAAATACCTTTCAGTAAATGTACAGAACAAAACTCTCTGCCCTAGATATATAGGCGGTATTGTCAAAAACGTTAAAATAGAAGCTTCACCAAGATGGTTAAGAGAAAGACTCCGTGCAAGCGGAGTACGTCCGATAAATAACCTCGTGGATATAACAAACTTTGTAATGCTTGAATACGGCCAGCCTATGCATGCATTTGATTTAAGATATGTTAAGGATTCACAGATCAATGTGCGCAATGCTCAGAACGGCGAAAAGATTATGACTCTTGACGGAGTTGAAAGAGAGCTCTCAGAGGAAATGCTCGTAATTGCCGATTCAGAAAAGCCGATTGCCGTTGCAGGTGTTATGGGCGGAGAATTCAGCGGAATAATGGACGACACAACAACCGTCGTATTTGAATCTGCAAATTTTGCAAATGATTCCGTAAGAAAAACATCAAAGAAACTCGGAATGCGTACGGATGCTTCTTCAAGATATGAAAAAGGCATAAGCCCTGAAAATACACTCCCTGCAATCAAAAGAGCATTTGAGCTCGTTGAAATGCTTGGTGCCGGTGAAGTAGTAGGTACTGTAATTGACTGTAATAACAGCACACCTGTAAAATCAGTCGTTGACTTTGATCCTGAATGGATAAACGGTCTTCTCGGAACTGAAATTTCAGAAAAAGAAATGGTAAGATGTCTTGAAAGCCTTGACTTTACTGTAAGCGACGGAAAAGTAACAGCACCTGATTACAGAACAGACATTGCATTCAAGGCAGACATTGCTGAGGAAATTGCGAGAATATACGGTTATGACAAGATAGAATCAACATCATTAAAAGGTGTTGCACAGGGGCAGCTTACAGCACGTCAGAAATTTGAGCGACTTGTAAAGAGCTCCATGACTGCACTCGGATGCTATGAGATAAACTCATTTGCTTTTATTTCACCAAAATATTTTGATAAAATTCTTCTTCCGTCAGACAGCAGATTAAGAAAAACAATAACCATTACAAATCCTCTCGGAGAAGATACAAGCGTTATGAGAACAACGTCTTTACCGTCAATGATTGAGGTAATCAGCAGAAATTACAACAACAGAAACGCATCTGCAAAGCTTTTTGAGCTTGGCAAAGAATATATTCCTTCTGAAAACGGCGCACTTCCTGAAGAAAACCTTATTCTGTCAGTCGGCATGTACGGCGAGGATACTGATTTCTATACAATAAAGGGAACGGTTGACGAGATGCTTGCCAACATGGGAATATACGAATGCGACTATGAGCGTGCATCAGAAAGCAAGGACTTTGACGAAAAATCCGCAATGCATCCGGGAAGAAGTGCCGTAATAATAAAAGACGGCGTTGAGCTTGGTATTATTGGCGAGCTTCATCCTGTTGTTCTTGCCGGTTATGATATAAATATCCGTGCCTATGCTGCAGTTCTCAGCTTCAATAAAATGTTTGAAAAATCCGCAACAGAAAAGGTATACAAGGCTCTCCCTAAATTCCCGGCAACCTCAAGAGATTTAAGCCTTATATGCAGCGATGATATCCCTGTTGCACAGCTTGAAAAAGCAATCAAAAAATCAGTAGGCTCTATTCTGGAAACCATCACACTGTTTGATGTTTATAAGGGCAAACAGATTGAAGAAGGCAAAAAGAGCGTATCCTTTTCAATTACAATGCGTTCATCAGAATCAACACTCACAGACGAGCAGACAGAAGCCGCTATGAAGAGAGTACTCAAAGCACTTTCAGAAGCAGGCGCAGAGCTCAGAATGTAAGACACGCATCATGCATAACCCGCATGAGCCATGGGTTTTCTAAATACAAAAGCAGCGGTGAGTTACATGCTCATCGCTGCTTTTTTAGTGTAATACATCTAATTTATGATTGTATTTTATACTATATAATTTTTGCTGCCGTTATGCTTCAACAATAATGTGTTTTATAAGAATAAAATCAAGTACATTTACAATACCGTCATCGTTCAAATCGGCGGCGTACATTTCTGTAAGACCAAATTCCAGTCTTTTAGTAAGGTAGAAGTTCATGAGAACTGCATCAACTGCGTTTATTTTATTATCCATGTTTATATCTCCGTGGATAGTCGGACCTGAAGAAGTCTGGAAATTTGTAACAGTAGATTTCATATACATCATGTCAACAACGTTTACTTTACCGTCTTTGTTTATATCTGCAGCACCCAGTTCTTCATCATTTAATTCAAGATAATTCATAAGATACGCATGAAGCATTGCTGCATCGGAGATATTTACCTTGCCGTCATTATTAATATCACCCTGAATGATATCCTGCTGTTCCTGTGTATTATCTGATGAAATAGTATCAAAATCTATCCACAGTTCAACTGATTCATTCTGAGGATCATACTTTGGTGATGATGAATTCTGTGATATAAGTTCATCTGCTGTAAGAGCCCTGTTATATAATCTTACTTCTGAAAACTCTGCCTGTGATGTTCTTCCGGTATCAGGGCATGCACCTATTGTAAAGTTGTACTGAGAACCATTTACACCTCCGTCTGCAACAGCAGATGCCTGTCCAAGAATTTTTCCGTCAGCGTATAAACTCAGGGTATTTTTGGCACCATCGTATATTGCTGCTATCTGATGCTTTTTGCCTTTCCATGATGCTGCCATGTCTTCGGGCATCTTATAAAAAAGAGTTCTCCATGCATTTCCGGCATATACAAAGAAATCAAGTGTGCCCGGTGTTGTCCTTAATGCAAATGTATGATCGCCCTTTCCTGCAAACATATTATATTCAGGATCTCCTGTCGGGATCACATTTACTTCAATTGTAAATGACTTTCTTCCTTCAACAACAGGACTGATTATATTGTTGAACGAAATCTGAAGTGAACCTGTCATATATACTTCACCATCTGATTCTTTAAAAGAAGCTGAAGAAGTAACAGGAATGTTCATTTTATTTTTGCTCTGGTCCTTGATAATTATACCGGAGCTTCTGTATGATTTAGCTGTCTTTGATATCTGTTCGAGTGTATCAGATACTGGTACGGGTACAATTGTAAATTCCCAGTTATATATTTTATTTGAAGGAAGTCTGTATTTTTCAAGTGTACCAGGTCCGCACGTTGCTGATCCTGTCCCCATAGAACCGTAATCAACACTTAATATTGTTTCTTTTCTCGGTGTCAGCTCGTATACATGATTTGCTGAATTAAGGTCAGAAGAAGTAAAATGAAGTGCACTTGCCTCAACAAGTCCTGACGAAGCTACCAGAACACCATTCTTATGGCTGTCGCTTTTTACCGAAATCCACTTGACATCTGTCATATTTCCGCAGTCATCAACTTTCATATACGGGTAAAATAATTCTGAAACCGTACCTGACCACACACCCTGTCGTCCGTTTGTTTTTCTGTCGTTAAATGTTTCTACAGGGCCGTTGCCATACCATGATACATCTTCAAAGCCCTCCGGAAGTACCATCATCGAACCTACCCTCAGAAAATTTCCCATACCTGACTTTGTTGCATCTACAGATATGCTGACATTTACCTGACCTGAACCGTTTATGGTGTATATCATTGAAACCTTTGTGTTTTTTGCATTTGGCAAAGTAATATTTACTGTTATTACCTGCTGACCGAACTGATTCTGTGTTACATTGATATTATCAACCTTAACACCGTCAGATGCATTCTGCCAGTCTGAATCAAACAGCTTGCTTCTTCCTGAGTTATAATCATTTTCAACAAAGCCACGCCAGAAATTCGGAACAGGACCTTTGTTTATAATTATCTCACCTTTATATGTATATGACTTCATAACTCCATCTGATTTTCCTATAACGAATTCAAAATCAGCACCTTTTATCTTATATTCATTTCCGCTCTCAGTAATATCCACGGATGATTTACTTATCTGTGCTCTGCATGGCGGAACATTTGCCGGAACAGCGAATTGTGCATATGACATTTCAGCTCCTGCAGGAACAAGATCTGTTTTTTCTTTTGTAAATACTGAAATATTAAGATAATATTCATCCCCCGGATCGGGATTTTCCGGAATATTAAAAGGAACTGTTATTTTACCTTTTGTAAATGGTGCAATATCTGTTTTATCAACAATTCCTTCATCAGTTACAAATCCGTTTGTTATAAGTTCCCACCTTACATCAAACTCGTTAAGATTTTTAAAAGCATTTTCATTGTAAACAGATACTTCTCTTTTTGAAATTTGTGTACTGTCTGCAGAAAACCAGAAATCCTGATACTGATATTTTACCTCTGCAAGCTCCGGCTGCGGATCTCTGTTCGGGCTTACTATTCCGTTCTGACAAAAGCTGTTGTCATTCGGAGCATCTCCCCAGTCACCCCCGTATGCAAAATATTTTCCTTTGCTTTCTTCTGCATAAAGATTTTTATGTGCATATTCCTGTGCGTAATAATCCCATGCTCTGCTCTCTGTAAGTGACGAATCATGACTATAGTCAAGCCATAATAAGACTGACGGATCAGAAGATGATATGCCCGGTACCGCTGAACGCTGATTATCGATTTCCGCCTTACTGAGTGCTTTTGAATAAACTCTTGCTATTGATATATCGCCTTCAAATTTTCTTCCGGTAGGTGCATCATATCCTATCCCTAACGGATCACTTCCTGAAGAGATTCCATCCTCAACACTTCCTGATTTCAGGAGTATCCCATCTACATATATATACATATTTCCTTTGTCATATACGCCTGCCACCTGATGCCATTTTCCTGTCCAGTCTGACGGAAAATCACATGAAACGGATTTCCAGCCGTCATTGTATATAAAGAATTCAAGACCACTTCCGCTGCTTTTTGTCTTTAATGCTGCCTGACGATCACCCTTTGATATTATTACACTGTTCTGTGCTGTTGATGATGGTCTGACTACTGCTTCAAACGTAAATGATTTTCCTGTGCCTGATAAAGCTGAATTAAATGCTGAATTATCGTCCATAACTGTGTATCCGCGAAATGCCTTTCCACCGTTGAGACTTCCGGCACCAGCATCCTTTATCCAGTCAGATGAAGAACCTATACATTTCCCGGTGTTTTCTTTGTCATCTGTTATATTGTAGCTTACGGACTCTGTGTCAATGCTCACAGCTCTTGACTGGTCTGCCCAGTCCCATATGAAGCCGCCGAGCATATTGTCAGCGCTCCTTATCGAATCCCAGTATTCCTTGAGAGCACCCACTGAGTTTCCCATTGCATGATCATATTCACACATTACATAAGGCATTTTGCCGCTGCCTGCCTTGTATCTTATTCCGTCCGATCCCGGATACATCTGACTTGACATATCCACACCCATAGATTCGCCCATTCCCTCACTGTGTACAGGACGAGTCGGGTCATTTTTCTTGAAATACCATATCATATCCCTGAACATCCCGTTTGATGTATCAGGATCCCATGTATAGACCATTTCATTGCCTATTGACCAGGAAACAATTGCAGGATTATTTTTTAGTCGCATGAATGCCGTATTTGTCCTGTCCATTGCAAGCTCATAAAAAAGTCCCTTTGCATCATGATTATCCATAAGTGCATGCGACTCAAGGTTTGTCTCAGCCATCATGTATAGTCCGTATTTATTACAAAGCCAGTACAGGTATGAATCATTGCTGTAATGTGAAGTTCTGATTGAATTGATATTATTCTGCTTCATTAATTTCACATCTTCTGTCATACATTCCTGAGAAACCGCCTTTCCGTTAAACGGATCCGTGTCATGCCTGTTGACTCCTTTGAAAATCAATCGTTTTCCGTTTATAGTTATCGGTTTCCATTGAGTGGTTGTAACATTGTAGTTTGAGTCAACAGCTGTCGGTGTAAATTCTATTTTTCTGAAGCCCAGCTGTGAAGAAACTGTCTGAACTGCTTTACCTGTTCCGTCAGTCAGTGTCAGAACAAGGGCATACAACTCAGGATTATCTGCA
The DNA here is from genome assembly GCA_023458875.1 of Bacillota bacterium. Lineage (GTDB taxonomy): Bacteria > Bacillota > Clostridia > Oscillospirales > Ruminococcaceae > HUN007. The sequence goes on from JAEWXO010000095.1 coordinate 16,826, forward strand.
GACCACAGCTTCGGGGAAATAATAGTCTTATTCAATGTGACTGTCTTGGTTTTGCCGGATGCAATCTCATCGGCATTTATCACACAGTTACCTGCTATATTATTTCCTCCCTCATCAATTACCTTTACGTCAACATTCCAGTTTTTCTGATCTTTGGTCGCAAGATTTCTTATATCTACCGACAGATTCAGAACAGCATTTTTATACTGGCTGTCAAGGTCTGTCCGTACTGTATAATCATTGATTTTTACCAGTGGCTGACTTGTAACAAAAACATCCCTGAAAATACCTCCGTCATAAATCATATCCTGATCTTCAAACCATGTTCCGTCACAGAACTTATGTACTTCAACTGCAAGTGTATTTTCACCGTTTACAAGATAATCTGTAATGTCAAAACAATGCGGACTGAAAGAATCCTCACTGTATCCGACTTCTTTTCCGTTAAGATAAACATAATATGCTGATTCAACACCCTCAAAATGAATGTATACTCTCCGGTTGTCATCAGTCATTACATCTTCAAGAGTAAATCTTTTTCTGTAAAGTCCTACAGGATTGTAGTTTACAGCCGCTTCCGGAACTTTGACATAATCATATGCTGACTGCCACGGCATAGTGATATTTGAGTAGATCGGAAAATCAAAGCCCTGGCAGGTCCAGCTTTTCGGCATTGATACTGTTTTCCACTCATCTCCCGGTTTATAATCCTTATTCATAAATCCTGCATCAAGATAAGACTGTGCCTTCTGGCTGTTTGAAACTACTGTGAGCCGCCAGTCTTCTCCTTTGCCTGTGAGCAGTTTAAAGTACTGAGATTTTTCTCTGGAATTGTAATCCCATACAGCACTGAATGCTGTATCAGTATCCTGATACGGTATAATGGTAAGAGCTGCATCCTCACGGTTTACTGCGAATACATCCTCTCCGTTTACCCTATTTCCTTTAAGATCTGTATAAGCCGTACCTGTCCATTCCTTATGGGTAAACTTACGTGATTCAACATCAGATGATATCAATGGTGACAATCCATCTAAGGATGTGCCGTCTGCGGCTGACAGTATCACACTGCACTCTGAAACTGACGACACAAAAAAAGCCGCCAGAAGCAAAAGTGACACTGCTCTTTTTTTAATTTCCATTTTTCACAACCCTTTCACATATTAATTTTCTTCAATCCTCTATTCCTCTTTACAGATATTTTTCAAGTCAAAATCTGCATAAAATAATTATAATAAAATATTTGTGCAAAGTCAACATATTTTATTGAGTTTTTTTAAAATAAATTATAAGATATTATTCAATAATTTCTATTTATATTAATATTTTTGCTTTTCTTTTAAATATAATGATTCAATAAAATGGAATGCAAACGTTTTCTTTATTGACACCGGCAATTTATTGTGCTATAAATATTATGTACAGTTATTTAAAACATAATGCCATAAAACTATTATTTATGGCATATTAACAGTGCATATATTAGGAGGAAATGTATGTTGAAGAAAACAAAAAGGATTATCAGTCTTGTATTGGCATTTAATTTTGTAATGCCTCAGATGATGATAACGCAGGAAAAGAGCCAGGCAGCACTTTCCCAGACAATTTTCAGTACTGACTTTGAGGAGGGTCTGTCCGGTTTTGAGGCAAGGGCAGCAAAAGTAATTCTTACGTCATTAAAATCAAAAAGCGGAAAAAACAGTATGTATGTTTCAGAAAGAGAATCTTCATGGTGCGGTATTCAGAAAGACATAAGCGGATTAGTTTCAGGAGGAGGAATTTATTCATTTTCATGTAATGTCCTTCAGAACACAGAAGCTGATGAAGAAATTAAATTTACACTTCAGTATTCGGATAAATCAGGAAAAACACAGTACAGTCAGATCGGACTCAAAACAATTGCTGATGACACATGGACAGTTATCTCAAATGAAAAATTTCAGATACCTTCAGGTGCTTCTGATATTTTCATGTATGTAGAGACTCCGGAAAATCTTATTGATTTTTATGTTGATGACTTTGAGATTGTGTGCATTGACGATTCAGCTGTTCCGGTAAAATCAGGTGATGTCAACTGTGACGGAAAAATAAATTCAAATGATCTGATAACACTATCAGAACATATGCTTGGAATAAATGAACTGTCAGGGACGCACCTTGCGAATTCAGATATGAATTCAGACAAGAAGATCGATATCGCTGATACTGTAATGCTTAAAAATTTCATTCTGGAAATGCCGGTATCAATCGCTGAAGATACAGTAATTCAGAATCCGGTCATCTGGTCAGATGTTCCTGACTGTGACGTAATACGTGTTGGTGATACATACTATATGGTAAGTACAACAATGTTCTTTACTCCTGGTGTGCCTGTCATGAAATCAAAGGATCTTGTATCATGGGAGATATGTTCGTATGTATATGACACACTTTCAGATGATGATAAGAGTAACCTCGTAAAAGGACAGAATTCATACGCAAGAGGTTCATGGGCCGCGAGTCTACGATACAATGAGGGAAAATTTTATGTATTTTTCAGCAGTCTTGACCAGGGTAAATCTTATCTTTACAGAACTGACGATATTGAAAATGGCAAATGGGAAAAAACTGAATTTCCGGGAGTTTATCATGATGCATCCATACTGTTTGACGACGATGGAAAAACATATCTTGTATACGGAAGCGGAACAATAAATATAAAAGAATTCAATAAGGATATGACAGGATTTCAGTTCGGCGGTGCAGATAAACCCCTGTTCAGTACAGGCCTTACAGGACTTGCCGGTGAAGGCTCACATATTTTAAAGATAAACGGCTATTACTATGTATTTATTATTGCATGGCCTAGCGGAAGCCGCAGAACAGAATACTGCTTCAGAAGCAAAACCCTGCTCGGTACATACGAAAGAAAAACCGTTCTTGACTCAGGACTTGGCACATATGGTTCAGGAGTTGCACAAGGCGGCATAGTTGATACACCTGACGGCAACTGGTACGGAATGCTATTCCAGGACCACGGAGCTGTAGGAAGAATCCCTGTCCTTGTTCCTGTTGAGTGGAAGGATAACTGGCCTGTAATGGGTGTAAACGGTGAAGCACCGAAAACTATCACAGTAACTACAGACTATACAGGAACTCATCTTGCAACGCGTGATGACTTTGATTCACAGAAGCTCGGCCTTGTATGGCAGTGGAACCACAACCCGGACAATTCAAAATGGTCACTTAGCGAAAACAAAGGTTTTCTGAGACTCAAAACCGGAAATATTGCATCAAATATACTGAATGCTAAAAATACCCTTACTCAGCGAACAGAAGGACCTGAATGCACAAGCACAATAAAAATGGATATATCACACATGAAGAGCGGAGATCATGCAGGGCTGTCAGCATTCCAGTTTGGCTTCGGAAATGTCGGTATTTATTCAGATAATAACGGACAGAAAAAAGTATATATGTCGGTAAACGGAGGAGATTCCATAGAAACAAGTTCTGATAAAAAAGTTGAAGAGCATTCTTACTCAGGTGATACAATTCACCTCAGGGTTCATTTCAAATTCAGCAATGTTGATTCATACTTCAATATTTCAAATAATATTGACAAGGCAAATTTCTTCTTCTCATCTGACGGAAGGACATGGACAAAAATAGGCTCAGAGCTCAGCATGGGTTATGATCTGAAACTGTTTACAGGATACAGAAGCGGTATATACAACTATGCAACAAAAGCTGAAGGCGGATATGTTGACATAGATTATTTTGATTACGATTGTCCTCAGTGGCAGACAGCTCTCAGATAATTACTTATAAAAATTTCTGCATCATAAACCTTGTCTGACAGGTTTATGATGCAGGCTGATTTTGCAACAAAAAGCAGATGCAAGCTACAGTAATATGTCAGCTTACATCTGCTTTTATATATTCAATGACCAATAAAGAAATTATATTCCTTTAAATCATTCTCACTGCGGTCCGAGTGTAACCGGATCTTTGGAAACGTACTGTTTTAAATGCGCAAGGTCTGCAATGTTCAGCGTGCCGTCACCGTTTACATCGGCTGCTTTAAGAGTATCAACGGACAGTGAATAGTCACCCAGGAAATACATGCTCAGGTATGTGAGATCCGTTACCTCTACCTTTTTGTTTCCGTCAAAATCACCATAGAGCAATTTATCAGACTGCGGATATCCGAATTCACCCTGCAGGAATGATACGACCCAGGCAAGTGATGAAATCCAGTTTATTTTAACTTCGTTTGTCGACCATGATTCGACTGAATCAACGAAACCTCTCTGTGAAGCGTAGTCCTGATCTTCCATAACAAACCCGAGACCTCTTACATACTTGTCCTGAAGATTGGCGGTAGGTCCGCCTTAAAGAACACCGTCAGGAGCTTTCGGAAGAGTATCGTCAAGTTCATACGCCCAGTACCTGTGTTGAGGATTCTGTACGTGATATGTACCGTAACCTGTGATATACGAGAATGAAAGCGGATTTGTACCGAGAAGGTAATCCATAGCGGTTGTAACACCGTTGAGATACTTACTATCCCTTGTCTGATCATAAGCATATGCCATAACTATAGCATTGTTTATAACCATCGAGTTTGAGCCGCGCTCATAACCATCAATAACATTGGCCTCATTGACGTCATCAGGATTAACGTATCCGGGACCATCATAGCGGTAAGGAATACCATAGCCCTGTTCCTCCTCTAAATAGATATATTCATCAGCAGCTCTAAGAATAGAAGATTCAATTTGACTTGCCTCTGATGAAGAAAGGAGATCCTTGTTAAGATAAAGTGTAAGTGACCCTGCGGAAGCAGTATTTGCCCAGTTAAATGAGGTAAGTGAACCGAACTTATATTCACCGCCTGTTAATCTTGTTGTTACTTTGAAAGCTTTATCATTATTAGAAATATCGTATGCAGAAAGCTTATCATAATAATCGTCAGCAGCAGAATCCCCCATTCTTTTTGCAGAAACGAAGATTTCACAGGCTGCCCAGTAGGCATCATCTCTTACCTCGGTATCACAGGAGGATCCGCTTCCCTTTGTCTCATACAAAAGAGCATAGAGAGATTCCTCATTGAGCTCTTCATCAGGAGCAGCTTCATACCAGTTTTTCTCATATGCATCATATGCTTTCTTTGCTTCATCAAGGTACTTACCGGCCTTTTCCTTATCATATGGCTCCCAGAGTCTTGCGGCCTGAGCGGCACATGCAGCGTAATTAAGTGTAGCGGCAAACGTCGGAGGCTTTGCTATAGTACTGTCTTCCACTCTGTTTCATAGTCATAAGGTCTTATTGCAAGTCCTGTCCACTTTGAGTCACTGATCTGATGATATACAAGACCTGCATACTTGCCCCACGTAGGCTCATCAGCTTTAACAACCATGCTTGTCATCCAGTCAAGCTCATAAGCTGCTTCATCAAGAATATTCGGAATACCGTTTCCGGTCTCAGGAATAACCACTGCACCCGAACCATCAGCGAACCTTTCTTTACCCTCTTGCGTCCGGGCAGCTCTCTCATACATATTCTGGAGAATCCATACAGATATACCACCGTCAACAACATATTTACTGTGATTGCTGGCATCATACCAACCACCGCTTGCAGTTATTTCCGAAGAGGCATATTTAGCCGAAGCTTCGTCATTATAATAATAGTTTTTCCATATTTTCTGAACTGAAGCTATATCTGTCTTATGTCCGCCCTTATGCGCAAGTACTGCCTTATCTCCTGAGGTAATGTATTTTTCTTCAATATCAATACCTGAACGGTTCTGATAGAAGTAGTTCATGGCATTTGAAAACATATCATGACTGCTGTCTGAATATATGTCATTATAAATGCTGAAATCAAATGATCTCCAGTCGCCTACTTTTATGTAAAACATGCCTGTTTCGGTAAAACTTGTGAAATCAAGCTTATAAACAGTATCTCCTGAATCGGCATCCTCGATTTTCTTTCCTGATGTACCTTTATAAACCACAAAACCTGATTTGGCATCGCATATCTCAAAATCATATGTATCTTCTGTCAGATCAATTGTTGAAGCTCCGTGCATGAAATCGCCTTTGTTATCAGCAAGTACAGCAACCTTACTGAGTTGAGGATAATAACCGATCTGGTTTACTGAAATGAAGTTGCTGAACTTTCCGCCAGGATAATTTTTGTCGGGATTAACAGTTTTTGCAGCATTGTCGCGGTTTATGACACCTAATGAGCCATATCCGCACCTATCAGCACCTTCATCACATGTCTAACAAATTATTGACATATCATCGAACCAGATTTCATCGCCATCCTGAGCGTTACCTTCGAACAGAGTTCCCTTTGCATATTGCATTCTCCACTCTGCAGCCTTTATATCCTTAGTAGGAGTAAATGTTCCGGTAAACTCCTGATACTCTGTCGTCAGCTTTGCTGCCTTTCCCCACTGACCGCCCATATGAGGACCCGTAATCATCTTTGTTTCATTAAGTACGAAAAACTCTTCGTCACCCTTTATATTACCTATTTTTGAGCAGAGCTCCATACCTGCTCTTTTTGCCTTAGCCTTGAAGCTTACTGTATATGTATGACCTTTTTTAAGGTTAAGGTTACTGTATTTTGCCTGAAGATCCCACTTCTCGCCGTCAGCGCCCTTTGCCCTTATAATCCCGATATGGAATGCACCGTCCCTGATATCGAAGGTCTGCCTGGCCGGATCTGATTCACAAGTGTACCATGGAAGTGACTTATACTCAAAACCTGTTTCACCAAGTACCTGACCTGCTGAAACACTCATCATAGGTGATGCTACTGAGCCGGCAAGCATGGCAACAGCTGCTACCGTCGCCAGAGCTTTTCTGAATTTTTTGACTGACATTGTTTTTCCTCCTGTTTTTTGTTTTGATTTTCTTTCTTTAAATCCCTTCTGAACCACTGCTGCGAAAAAGCAAGTCTGATTATTATCAGCTGAATTTAATTTTTTATCAAATAAACTTTGTGTTTTCTGATTGTTCAAACTTGCTGAATAAAACATCGTTTTTTTAGGATGTTTTCACCAAAAAACACCCAAAAATCTTATTGCTATTATTATTATAGTACATTTAATTTGTAATGTATAGAGAAAATGAAAAGTTTGCTAAATATTTTAGTAACATTTCAAATAAGTATCCCAGGGCTGATCCGGAGGTTTTCGTTGCAAAATAAAAAACCCCGGCATAAATACCGGGGTTTTAATATTTAGATTTTTAAAGAATTATTTCTTTGGTCCGAGTACAACTGCATCCTTAGAAACATACTGTTTTAAGTGTGCAAGGTCTGCAAGGTCTACCTTGCCATCAGCATTTACATCAGCTGCTTTGAGAGTGTCACCTGAAAGCTTGTAGTCGCCGAGTAAGTACATACTCAGATATGTAAGGTCTGTGATTTCAACCTTTTTGTTTCCATCAACATCACCATACATGAATTTATCTGGGTCTTCTGGAGTTGTTGGGTCTGTAACTGGTGGATCTATAACTGTACCGCCTTTTGCATTTGCAGCTTCATCCTGAAGGAATGAAGCGATCCAAGCAAGTGGTGAGTTCCAGTTGATTGTAACTTCGTTTGTTGACCATGCTTCGATTGAGTCAACGAAACATCTCTGTGACGGGTTGTCAGGGTCACCGGAAACAAATCCGAGAGCTCTTACGTATGGATCCTGGAGACCAGCGTTAGGTCCGCCTGAAAGAACACCGTCTGGAGCCATTGGAAGTGTATCATCAAGCTCATATGACCAGTATCTGTGATGTGGATTCTTCTCGTGGTATGTACCGTAACCTGTGATGTATGAGAATGAAAGTGGGTTTGTACCAAGGAGATAGTCCATACCGGAGATAACACCGTTCATGTACTTGATATCCTTTGTCTTGTCGTAAGCATATGCCATAACTATAGCATTGTTTATTACCATTGAGTTTGAACCCCACTCGTAACCGTTAATGATTACATCTTCAGGGAGGTTGTTAGGATCGTTGTATCCAGGACCGTCGTAGAGATAAGGAATACCGTAGCCCTGTGCAGTCTCTGTTTCAATATATGTATCAGCAGCTTTAAGGATTGAAGCATCAACCTTTGCAGCCTCTGATGAGGAAAGAAGATCCTTGTTAAGATAAAGTGTCAGTGAACCTGCAGAAGCAGTATTACCCCAGTTAAATGTGGTAAGTGAACCGTCCTTGTTCTCACCGCCTGTTATTCTTGTTGTAACTTCGAAAGCGTTCTTATATCCAGAAAGCTTATCAAAGTAAGTGTCAGCAGCAGAATCTCCCAGTCTCTTTGCAGTAACGAAGATTTCACAAGCTGCCCAGTAAGCATCGTCTCTTACTTCGTTATCGCCGTAAGGACCGCCGCCCTTTGCCTGGTACATAGGAGCGTAAAGTGACTTCTCATTGTATTCTTCATCGGAAGCAGCTTCATACCAATACTTCTCATATGCCTCATAAGCCTTCTTAGCTTCTTCAAGGTATGTAGCAGCCTTGGATGAATCATATGGCTCCCAGAGTCTTGCAGCCTGAGCAGCACATGCAGCGTAGTTAAGTGTAGCTGCAAACGTAGGAGGTTTTACAATACGTACAGTCTTCCACTCTGTTTCATAGTCGTAAGGTCTTGTTGCGAGTCCTGTCCACTTATGGTCATGAAGCTTGTGGTATACAAGACCTGCATACTTGCCCCATGTAGGCTCATCAGCTTTAACAACCATGCTTGTCATCCAGTCAAGCTCATAAGCTGCTTCATCGAGAACGTCCGGAACTTTGTTTCCGGATTCAGGAATAATCATTGTGCCTGAACCGTCAGCAAACTTTTCTTTACCCTCTTCTGTCTGGATAGCTCTCTCATACATGTTCTGGAGAGTCCATATTGAGATACCACCGTTAACAACGTATTTACCATGGTCACCGGCATCGTACCAACCACCGTTTGCAGTGATTTTTGAAGAAGCGTATGTTGATGTAGCTTCAGACTCGCTTAAATACTCGTTCTTCCAGATCTTCTGAACTGAAGCTGTGTCTGTCTTATGTCCACCCTTATGAGCAAGTGTTGACTTGTCTCCTGAAGTGATGTATTTTTCTTCAATATCAATACCTGAACGGTTCTGATAGAAGTAGTTGAGTGCGTTTGTAAGCATATTGTGACTGCTGTCTGAATAGATGTTGTCACCGATATTGAACTCAAATGATCTCCAGTCGCCTACCTTGATATAGTATCTGCCCGGTGTTTTGAATTCTGTGAAATCAAGCTTACATACAGTATCGCCTGAATCATCATCCTTGATTTTCTTGCCTGATGTACCAGTGTAAACTACAGAACCTGACTTAGCATCGCAAACGTCGAAGCTGTATGTATCCTTTGTAAGGTCAATTGTTGAGGCTCCGTGAGTGATATCACCCTTGTTATCACCAAGTACAGCAACCTTAGCAAGGTTAGGGTAATAACCGATCTGGTTTACTGAAATAAAGTTGTTGAGCTTTCCGCCAGGAGCATACTTTGAAGGATCAACTGCTTTTGCACCCCAGTCACGGCTTACAGCACCGTATGAGTTGTTTGGATCAGCATCACATTCATCACATGTCTCACAGATGATTGACATATCATCGAACCAGATTTCATCGCCGTCCTGAGCATTTCCTTCATACTGGGTGCCCTTTGCATAGTGCATTGCCCACTCTGCAGCCTTGATATCCTTTGTAGGAGTGAATGTTCCGGTAAATTCCTGATATGATGTTGTCAGTTTTGCAGCCTTACCCCACTGGCCACCCATGTGAGGACCCATCTGCATCTTTGTTTCATTGATAACGAAGTACTCTTCGTCACCCTTTATGTTACCGATCTTTGAGCAAAGCTCCATACCGGCTCTCTTAGCCTTAGCCTTAAAGCTTACTGTGTACTTATGGTTAGCCTTAAAGTTAAGATTTCTGTATCTTACCTGAAGATCCCATTTTTCACCGTCAGCACCCTTTGCTGTGATAATCTTTACGTGGAATGCCTCACCTGCGAGAGAGAATTCCTGCTTAGCCGGACTTGATTCACAAGTGTGCCAAGGAAGTGCCTTATACTCGAAACTTGTTTCACCAAGCACCTGACCTGCTGAAACACTCATCATAGGTGATGCAACTGAGCCAGCGAGCATAGCAACAGCTGCTACAGTAGCCAGTACTTTTCTGAGTTTTTTACTTGACATTGCTTTTTCCTCCTAATTTTCAATAAAAATTTTTCAAAACCTTTCAAAACCCTAACTGCGCAAACATAAGCAAGTTTGAATTTTATCAGATAGTTGATTTTTCGTTGAAATAAACTATTTACTTTCTGATGATTCAAACTACTAACATAAGATATCGATTTTTTTTAGTATACTTTTACTAAAAAATCATCCGAATATCTTATTGCTATTATTATTATAATATGTTTTCATCGTAATGTAAAGTAAGAATGAAAAGTTTGTTAATGGTTATAGTAATATTAGATTTTTTTTGTGCATATTATCTCAAATTGTAGTATAAAATTTGATATATATATATACTTTGATTACAATTAATTCTTATATTATCATTTATTACACTATAGGACTCCGATCCGCATGAATCGACCAGGGCTTTCCGATTGCAATGGACGTTCGGGTATATAATCATAGGTTGTACATATTGCTGAATAGTATTTAAAAATTTATTTTATAAGTGATTTTCCTGTCATTTCAGATGGCTTTGGAAGGCCTAATATTTCAAGCATTGTAGGTGCGAGATCAGCGAGGACACCGCTTTCAAGTTTACAGTCACCGTAACCTGCAAGGATGAGTGGTACAGGGTTTGTAGTGTGTGCTGTGAATGGTGAGCCGTCTTCTTCATACATCTGATCTGCATTTCCGTGGTCGGCTGTGATAAGTGCCACGCCGCCCTTGGCAAGTATTGCGTCAACGACTTTTCCAAGGCAAGTATCTACTGCTTCAACAGCCTTCTTTGCAGCGTCAAATATTCCTGTATGTCCTACCATGTCGCAGTTTGCGAAGTTAAGTATGATAACGTCAAATTTATCACTGTCAATGCATTCCAATGCTTTTTCACATACAAGAGGCGCACTCATTTCAGGCTTGAGGTCATATGTTGCAACATCAGGCGAAGCGATAAGCTCTCTTATTTCTTTATCAAACGGCTTTTGTCTTCCGCCGTTGAAAAAGCTTGTAACGTGTGCAAATTTTTCAGTCTCAGCGATTCTGAGCTGTGAAAGGCCCATATTGTCTATATATTCACCAAAAGTGTTTACAAGAGACTGAGGCTTGAAAGCAACCTCTACATTAGGCATAGTTGCATCGTATTGTGTAAAGCATACAAAGAATACAGGGAATCTTTTTCTCTCAAATCCTGTGAAATCATCATCAACAAATGTTCTTGTGATTTCTCTTGCTCTGTCAGGACGGAAGTTAAAGAATATGATACTGTCATTTTCTTTGATTGTGCCTTCCTTGCAGCATACTGAAGGAATTACAAATTCATCTGTAACATCTGACTGATATGATTTTTCCATAACGTCAACCGGATCAGGATTGATATTACCTGTTCCTTCTACCATTGCAGAATATGCCTGGTTTACTCTTGCCCAGCGGTTATCTCTGTCCATTGCGTAGTAACGGCCGCTTATTGTAGCTATTTTTCCTACTCCGATTCTTTTCATTTCGTTGCAGAGGTTTTCTACAAATTCTTTTCCGCTTGTAGGAGGAACGTCTCTTCCGTCCATAAAGCAGTGAACATAGACTTTTTCAAGGCCTGCTCTTTTTGCAAGCTCAAGAAGTCCGTATAAATGTGTAAAATGGCTGTGAACGCCGCCGCTTGAAAGCAGTCCCATAAAGTGCATTGCAGAATTATGCTTTTTACAGTTTTCAACCGCATCCGTAAAAGTCTGATTGTCGAAAAAATCTCCGTCCTGAATCGATTTTGTTATTCTTGTAAGCTCCTGATATACTATTCGTCCGGCGCCCATGTTTGTATGGCCTACTTCTGAATTGCCCATCTGACCATCCGGCAGACCGACATCCATTCCGCTTGCGCCGATTTTAGTATTTGGATACATATTCAGGTATTTGTCTACGTTAGGAGTATTCGCTGCCCTAATGGCATTTCCATAGTCGGAAGAATTGTAGCCGAAGCCGTCAAGTATAAGCAGTGCAACAGGTTTTTTACTCATTAATATTAACATCCCTTTCAGATAAAAATGGTGCAGCTCCGACCTGCATCAGTGGAATAATGTTTGTTTTATTTTGAAGCTTCTTCAAGAAGAACTGCAAATTTTTCTGCAACGAGTGAAGCTCCGCCGATAAGACCGCCGTCAACATCAGGCTGTGCAAGAAGCTCTGCTGCATTATTTTCGTTCATTGAGCCGCCATACTGAATTGTCATTGCATCAGCAGTGCTCTGATCATAAAGCTTTGCAACTGTTGAACGGATATATGCACAAACTTCATTTGCCTGTTCTGATGTAGCTGTTTTGCCTGTTCCGATAGCCCATACAGGTTCATAAGCTATAACAATGTTCTCAGCCTGTTCTTTTGTGATATCCATAAGGGCAATCTTTGTCTGCATTGAAACTATCTCTTCTGTTATTCCCTGTTCACGTTCTTCGAGCATTTCGCCAACGCAAAGAATAACCTTAAGTCCTGCAGCAAGAGCAGCCTTTGTTCTCTTGTTTACTGTGATATCTGTTTCACCAAAATACTGTCTTCTTTCGCTGTGACCGATAATAACATATTCAACGCCCATTTCTGTGAGCATTTCTGCTGATATTTCACCTGTAAATGCACCGCTTTTTTCAAAGTGACAGTTTTCAGCACCTACTTTAATGTTTGTTCCCTCTGTAAGTGCAATAGCCGTTTCGATATTTGTATAAGGAACACAGATTATTACTCCGCATTCAGCCTTTTGTGCATAAGGGATAAGCGCCTCTATAAGAGCCTTTGCCTCAGGTCTGTTTTTGTTCATTTTCCAGTTACCGGCAATAATAGCCTGTCTTAATTTCTTGTTCATAAAATTTTCTCCTAAAAAATATTTTTAAAATAATCTGACATTAAAAAGGCGGAGGGTTCCCCGCCTTTAAGTTATTTACTTTTCTGCAATTACAGCAACGCCAGGAAGAACTTTACCCTCGAGATATTCAAGAGAAGCACCGCCGCCTGTTGAAATGTGACTCATCTTGTCAGCAAAGCCAAGCTGAACTACTGCTGCTGCTGAATCACCGCCGCCTATGATTGTTGTTGCATCTGTCTCTGCAAGTGCCTTTGCAACTGCAATTGTGCCCTTTGCAAGAATAGGATTTTCAAATACACCCATAGGTCCGTTCCATACAACTGTCTTTGCGGATTTGCATGCATCTGCAAAAAGAGCCTGTGTCTTTTTGCCGATATCAAGTCCCATTTTATCAGCAGGAATTTTATCAGAATCAACTGTCTCAACGTCAATCTGAGCATCGATAGGATCAGGGAATGAAGAAGCAGTTACTGTATCTACAGGAAGAAGAAGCTTCTTGCCCATTTCTTCTGCTTTCTTTAACATATCAGCACAGTATAAAACCTTTTCGTCATCAACAAGTGATAATCCTGTTTCATATCCCTTTGCCTTAAGGAATGTATAAGCCATTCCGCCGCCGATAATAAGTGTATCGCATTTTTCAATGAGGTTTGAAATAACGTTAAGCTTATCTGCAACCTTAGCTCCGCCAAGGATAGCTACAAATGGTCTTTCAGGAACTTCTACTGCATTTCCGAGGTACTGAATTTCCTTCTGCATAAGGTAACCTACTGCTGTTTCCTTTATAAAATCAGTAATACCAGCTGTTGAGCAGTGAGCTCTGTGAGCTGAACCAAAAGCATCCATTACAAAAGTATCTGTTATTGAAGCAAGATCCTTGCTGAATGATTCTATATTCTTTGTTTCTTCTTTTCTGAAACGTGTATTTTCAAGAAGAACAACATCTCCGTCGTTCATTTCTGCTACAGCTTTTTTAGCGTTTTCGCCTACTACCTCATCGTCTTTTGCAAAAACAACATTTTTGCCAAGAAGCTCTGAAAGTCTTGCTGCAACAGGCGCAAGTGAGAATTTATCTTCAGGACCATTCTTTGGTTTGCCGAGATGTGAGCAGAGTATTACCTTTCCTCCGTCACCGATAAGTTTTTTTATTGTTGGTAAAGCTGCAACGATTCGGTTATCATTTGAAATAACTCCATCCTTGAGCGGTACATTGAAATCGCAGCGAACGAGAACTCTTTTACCTTTAACATTGATATCATCAACTGTAACTTTGTTTAAGCCTGCCATTATTTAACTTCCTTTCAAACTATCATAATTTTGTATGCGTTGTTTTTCGTTTAACAACCATTATTTCTATTTTATAATATTTTGCTCTGTTTGACAAGTATTATTTTAAATTTTTTTTATTTTTTGGCCGTTAATGTGTAAGGCTGTTGAAAGTGCACTAAAACTATTGATTTTCAACAGTATTCATGTTAAAATTTAATATATAGTTTAAATTAATATAACCTTTACAAATAACATTTTTAAGCTGTCATAATCATTTTCTTTTTTATAATTTTCGAAAGGAGACTAATTTATGATTTTTGGATATCTGAAAAGGACTATTGCCTTACTTACTGTATCATTCATATTAGCTGACTTTACTGTGCCTTTTAAAACATCTTTTCACGTAAATGCAGTTGACAGCAGCGAAAACATTATCTCAGCCGCTCCTGTTACATACGATGAAGCTATGAATATACTGGGTGATAAATCAAAGCTGTCACCGATAGATCCTGAGAAATTATCAGATGTTGACATTGATTATTCGTGTAACTATCCTGATAAATACGATCTCCGTGAATACGGACTGGTTTCGCCTGTAAAATATCAGGGCAACTACGGGACCTGCTGGACATTTTCTGCAATAGCTGCCATTGAATCACAGCTCATAAAATATCGTCCGTACATAGATCTGTCCGAATGGCATCTGGCATATTTCAATTTTTACGGTGAAGATGCAATGAAACCTATGTCAGACCTGAGCTTTTATGATGCAGGCGGTCATGTAACATTTGCAACATCCGTACTTTCGCAGTGGAAAGGTCCTGTAAGCGAATCTGTTCTTCCGTATGATACAAAAGAAATTGATCCGGAGCTTATGTACAAAAGTGAATATCACGTTCAGGATTCATATATTCTTAACTCGTACAGTCAGTCGAAAATTACAGATGATATTCTGACATTTTCAGTTTCTCAGATAAAGCATTTTCTTTTAAATAAAACGCCTGTTTCAGTAAATTTCAGATTTGAAAATTCATATAATCCGAAAACATCTGCACAGTACTCTGATACTGCAAATATACCGAACCATGCTGTTCTGATAGTAGGATGGGATGACAATTTCAGCAGAAAAAATTTTCTTGATACTCCTGAATCGGACGGTGCATGGCTCGTAAAGAACAGCTGGGGAACTGACTGGGGAGACAACGGATATTTCTGGATATCATATGAGGACAAAACTCTCACAGACACAAACTGCATTGATATCGAGTCAAATGATAATTACTCACATAACTATCAGCATGATACACTTGACTTTACAGCCACTGTTACAGCTGACAACGAAGACAGAAAGTCGTCATATATGGCAAATATCTTTACTGCTGAAAGCTCCGAGTACGTAACAGCTGCGGGATTTTATACAACTGACAATAACGCTGATTATGAAATAACCGTATATACGGGACTAAAAGACGACAAAGATCCTACATCAGGTAAAAAAAGTACGGTAACAAAAGGCAGACAAGCATACGCCGGTTATCATACAGTAAAGCTCAGTGAGCCTGTCGAAATAACCAAAGGAGAAAAATTCTCAGTTGTTGTCGGGCTTACAAATCCGGAGCTCTTTTATCCTATAGCAGTTGAGGCTGCAGTAATATTATGTGAAAATATGATTTCTACAAATGTAAGTGATATTACACAAAAGCAGATAAGAGCTTCATCATCGTACGGCGAAAGCTTTATAAGCTATAACGGTACAAAATGGACCGATACAAAAGGCGTCAGAATCGAGAACTCTTTGGAGAATATTTCGCTTCCTGACAGTAATATAGCTTATTACCTGGGAAATGTATGTCTTAAGGCATTCACAAATTCCGGAGACTTTGTTCGTTTTTCGCTTGACAGTGAAAAAATTGCATACGGTGATACAGTTGAGTTAAGTTCTCCGTACGACTGTGATATATACTATACAACTGACGGCAGTGCCCCTACACTGAAAAGCAACAAATACTCGTCTCCGATAGATATTTTGTCAGATGTAACAATCACAGCGTCTCTGTATAAGGACGGCCGTATGGGACAGGCATATTCAAAGAAATATTCACAGGCAGATTCCGCTCTTTCAACCCTTAACATAGAGGGCACCCCCGTTTATCTTGGAGAAGAAAATAATATAAATACAGAGCCTGAATTTTCATATAAAGGCTTAGGCGATACAATAGTACTGTTTCCTATAGGAACAGGGGAAATTCAAGTAAACGGAAAAAAGGTCATATCAGGGCATAACACTGATCCCATAAAAATTCACGGCGGTAAAAATACGATAAATATATTATCATCAGAACCCGGAAAAAAAACAACATCATACACACTTACGGTTTTTAAAAATCATGCGGCAATTGATTACATAAATGAAAAGCTCATATTCAGTGAAGATGAATGTACAGTTACTTCAGCAGACGGACATGTATTTTCAGATAATGAAAGTATCTCAGAATATTTCGGTCAGCAGCTTACCGTTACAACATCCGAGCATTCGTATCCTCTTAATGTATCTCCTAAAACCGATCTTGCAAAGGAACTGGAAGGCATCAGGATATCATATGGTCTTGAAGTTCTGACAAAAATTTTCGATGTATCGTCAAGAATGGTATTCAGCAGATTTCCTGATATGTCTGAACCTGTTTCAATAATGGAACGACAGTACCCTATTCTTTCTGATTCATTTTTTAAGATTTATCCCGGATATGATAAAGATTTGTATTTTCAGATTCCGGCCGATGACATATCACCTTCAAGCACGGTATTTCATTTAACTGTTGATGACAGACCTGATATTCCTGACGACTTTATAAAAATATCGGAAATAACTTCGCAAAGTATAGAATTCGTAATTAATAACGCCAAAAATTTAAAAGCCGAATATCATATTCAGCGTAAAACATCAGTTGAAGACCCATCATCAGAATACGTTGAATTTACAGAAAAATGCAAGGATGACACTACACTTATCAGCAATCTTGCACCCGGACAGAAATATATTCTCCGTATAAGAATTAAAAAAGATGACAGTTCATTTACAACAAACGTAAAATACATTGAATTTACTACACTCGGGGATTCTGATATATGCACATTTGATTACAAAAAGGAAACTGTCGCTTTCAGAGATGACATATTCACGGTTACAGCACAGGATGGAAAAAGTCTTAACTGCTTTGACAGTATTTCGGACTATATCGGTACTGTTCTGAACGTAAAAAATGTCAGCAGCGGCGAGACATTTCAGGTAAATGTCCCTGACAGACCAGCTGCCCCGGTTATTTCGATTGACTATATGAACGGAGCTTTAAACGGCTGTTTTGACGATTCAGTCAAACTGATAAGAATAAAAGAGGGTGGATATTATTCTTCATCTCCTGTTCCGGTCGAATATTTACTCAACAGGAACGGAAATATTTCTATATATGATCTTCTCTCACGCGGCTACAGATCAGGCGACCGTTTGTTTTTCTATATTGATGCAACAGAAAACTCTTTTGCATCGGAAAAATTTCAGGTTATTATTCCATATTCTGTCAAAATGCCAAAGCAGCTTTTAAAGATTTTAAAATATACAGATACCACGATAATACTTGAAGAACATGAAGGACTTGAATATGGCATACGAAAAACATATAACGAAGAGTTTATATGGCAGGACTCCTCTGTATTTACCGGACTTTCACCTGATACGTACTACCTTCTTGCAGTCAGATACAAGGCATCATCAGATTCTCTTTATTCACAGTGCACCTACAACTCCATATCCACATTAAAATCTGAATATCTGCCGGGTGATATGAACAACGATAATAAACTGTCAGCAGCAGACATAATAATACTTAAAAAAATTCTTATTGTTTCCGTTGCACCTGATTCACAGCAGAAGAGATGCGCTGATGTAAACAAAGACGGTCTTATAAATATTATAGATTATCTTCGTCTTTCAAGAATTATTTTAAACATACAATAAAAAAACACAAAAATGTCATACAAATATATTATCATACAGGAGAATTACACATGAGAATTTTAATCATTGAGGATGAGATTGCCCTCGCGGATGCACTTGAACATATACTGCAGAAAAACAAATATCTTACAGATGCATGCTATGACGGAGTAAGCGGTCTTGACTGTGCACTTTCAGATATTTACGATGTTATTATACTCGATATAATGCTTCCGAAAATGAACGGCTTTGATGTATTGCGTTCACTTAGAATAAATAAAATCTCAACGCCCGTACTATTGCTTACGGCAAAGGATGAAATCGCCGATAAGGTAAACGGACTTGACAACGGTGCTGATGATTACATGACAAAGCCGTTCAATACTGACGAGTTGCTTGCCAGAATACGCTCACTCGGAAGACGCGGAGGCAGTACAGTATTCGAAAACAATCTTTTGTTCAGTGATATTTCTCTTAATGTAAATACCTTTGAATTGTCATGCAGAACTGATTCACTGAAGCTCGGTCTTAAAGAATTCTGCCTTATGGAGCTTTTTATTAAAAACGGAACGGCTGTCATAAGTAAGGAACAGCTTATAGAAAAAATATGGGGATATGATTCAAATGCCGAATATAACAATGTTGAAGTCTACATTTCATTTTTAAGAAAGAAACTTTCGCATATAAATTCAACAGTTACAATAAAAACCATAAGAGGAGTAGGCTACTGCCTTTGCTCGGGGAAGTGATGTAAATGATAAAAAAGCTCAAAATACGTTTTGTACTTGTAAATATGCTTATACTTTCTCTGGTGCTTTTTTCCACACTAAGCGGTATCTATGTTCTTATGTTCAATTCTGAAATAAAAATGTCAGAAGAGATAATGGATACACTTATAGAAAATCATAAGAAAAATTTGCCGGATGACCCTGCACCTTATCGGGCACCTGATACTCCCAAGCGCAATATTTCAGGTTCAGAGCTTTATAATCAAGGGAAAATGTCACATGTGACGCCGCTTTTTTATGATGCCGCTTCATATGGCTATAAAAATCCTGAAGCAGCATATGATAACTACGGACAAAATTTTGACTGGGATGCGTGGAACAAATACTGGCAGGATTACTGGGCAAATTACGGCAACTGGAATCCTCAGCCCGGTGACCCCTTTTCAGGTAATCCGTTTATAAACCCTCAGTATCCATATGATCCTGGCTGGAAACCGGAGCTCCCTCAGATAACAGAGAACACCACTACTCAGACAAAGGCAGTAACATCTGAAGCAATAAAACAGACGGTATATCAGACAGAACAAAAGCAGCAATACACACAGCCTGTTACACAGTCAGCTCCCGAATATTCCTATGAACCGCAGGTTACCGAAGTACCTTCAGCAGCTGATGTTCCTGATAATACCGAAAGTTCTGTATCAACACCGGTTTCTTCTGCCGAACAGACGACAGTCGTTACATCACCGTCATTATCAGCGCCTCTCAGTACTGCCCCGACCTATAAAAAATCTCCTGCACCAAAACCCGAAACAACAAAATACAATGGTAATCTCGTGCGCTCACATATTTTTATAAGGCTTAGCCCTGATAAAAAAGAAGTACTTGACATATCATATCAATATTTTTTTCAGTATAATACAGACAACACCACAAGTGATTACGACGTAAAAATAAAAAGTGCTGTCGAAGATATCGTAAAGTCAGGAAACAGAAGCGGAAAATATAAAATTGACTCTGTATCATACAGATATAAATTCAATAATTCACCTGACCAGAAGGAATGCTTCCTTATAATTCTGGACCGCTCAATTGAAATATCAACGCTTAATCGCCTTATGATAACATTTATAATAATAGGCTGTATAGGTCTGGTAATAGTATTCTTCATAAGTCTTTTTCTCGCAAGCTGGGCTATAAAGCCTATTGAAACAGCATGGAACAAACAAAAACAGTTTATTGCGGATGCATCACACGAATTAAAAACTCCGCTTACGGTTATTTCCACCAACACAGATGTTGTACTTTCAAATCCTTATGATTCAATTAAAAATCAGGAACGATGGCTGAAATACATAAAAGCAGAAACGCTCAGAATGTCAAAGCTCGTAAATGAGCTTCTGTATATCGCAAAATCAGATACAAATCAGATCAAAATGGAAATGTCAGAGTTCAATATTTCAAACACCATATCAAGCATATGTCTTATATTTGAACCTCTTGTTTTTGAAGCCGGTAAAACGCTTGTTTCCGATATTTCATCACGTTTAAAATACTATGGTGATGAGGACAGAATAAAACAGCTGATCACCATTCTTATGGACAATTCAGTGAAATATTCTCTTGTAAATTCACAGTTATCCGTTTCATTGTTCCAGAACAATCAGGGGAAAATCAAATTCTGTATATCAAACAAATGCGAAGAGCTTTCTGAAGAAAATATCTCAAAATTATTTGACAGATTTTACAGGGTTGATGATTCAAGAAACAGTAAAACAGGCGGAAACGGACTTGGACTCAATATAGCCCGCACTATTGCAATTCAGCACGGCGGATCAATAAATGTCCAGTACAGCTCCGGATTGATTTCATTTATTGTGACATTATAGAATTGGTAATAAGTTTCGACTCGTGCCGAGTCGGCCGGGGCTTTCCGGTCGCGCCTTTGACCTTCGGTCATATATTCATACCTTACAAATATAGCTTTCATAATAAACATAAACAGACTGCATTATGTCAAAATCAACATAATGCAGTCTGTTCTTTCTGTGACTATATTTATCTTATTTTTTCCTTATCAACAATGTATATATGCTCTGTATCAAAGTCATCGTTACCGAATCCCATGCATATTATTCTGCTGTCACTTACAGGGTATATCGTCTGAACATCTATATCCCATTCGATTTTTTCGATATTGAATACTTCTGCCTGTTCGTCTGATTTCAATGAATAGCCATATAATATTTTATCTGTTCTGTAATAAAAATCGTATTTTTCATCACCCTTATAGATTACACAGTATTCAGCCGGTATCGCTTCTGTCTGAGTCTGAATTTCATCTTCTGTTATTTGTCCTGTTCTTTTATCAATTTTACGGATAATTATTTTTTCATCTCTGACTCCGACAATACATACAGCTCCGTCAGTAAGTAATACCATTTTTATGTTTTTAAGTAAGTCTGATAATATTGATGTATTTTTTATATTTCCGTTTTTATCAATAACAGTCAGATGCCTTCCGTCTTTTTTCTCATTTTCAATTTGATATAAAATAAAAATATTCCCGTCATTATCAGTTATAATATCCTCAGCAAAAATCTGATTTTCAGCTCCCAATTCATCGGAAAGGTCAATTCTGCCGAGCAGTTTTCCGCTGCTGTCAAATTTGTCAACTGTATAAGAATTTATATAGGATAAGTCATCTTCTTCTGATTTTATTTCAGAGCTTTCAAAGCAATATATCTGCCCTGTATCTGATACATGAATTTTTTCAATATATCCGTCTTTATTCTGTGAACTGAGCTTTATCTCATTTTTTACACTTCCTGTCTCATCCATTACAAATATACTGATACTGTTGTCATCTGTATTTTCAGTATTAACAAGCATAATGTCACCGCAGATAGAGTAACTGGTGATATCTGAAAACTCAGAGCTCAACTCCTCATCAAAGGCAAAAAGCATACTGCTCTCTCCTGTCTGAAAATCATAGCCATATAATCCTTCATTATTAAAAGTCTGATAAATTATATCATATTCATCTGTACTTCCGAAAAAACCTGATGCATCCTTAATTTCAAAGCTGTCCAGGATATTTCCGTTTAGCTTATCAATACTCAGGATTTTATTCGACAGAGTGTTTGTAAAAAATGCCGCATACAGATTTCCGTCTGATGTCGTAAAACAGTCTGTTATACCTGAACCTGTATCATTTTCTCCAAAATTCTCAGTCTCAAACTGTATTTTATAATCGTCTGAAAATTTATAAAGCTTTGTTTTGATTTCATGTATGGTTGATGAAGTAAGCGGCTGAGGGTTACAATTGGATACGGCATAATATGCATTTTTTCCGTCAGGAATTATTTTTGTCAGCTGCTCTTTTTCCTGAAGTCCGAGCTTATCATTAAGGTTTACTGTTTCTTTAAGTGAGAGATCTTTATTATATACGCTCAGCGTACTTTCACTTGCAGAATCATATAAAACGGATTCCTGATTAATATTAAGTGTACATATGTTACCCTGATTATCAGAAAAAATATCTTTTATATTTAAGGAATCATCTATCTTTTTTCTGACAAGTTCTTTTCCTGTTTTTCTGTCTACAGATGAAAATATTGTATTATAATCCTCATCACTATAGCTTATATATATTTTTTCCTCATCCATAAGAACTTTATTTATAAAGTTTATCTGAAAATCAAATGTAAATTCTTCTGATTCCAGTGTTTTGATATTCAGCATATTTGAATACTCTGATATTTCCTCTGACGTTCTGTATCCTGAAATATAGATATTTCCATCTGAGTAGTGTATATCCTGTGCATAATTAATATCCTGCGGCATTCCAAGTGATTTTGTTAAATAATTTTCAACGTTCTGCTTTTCCGGTAAAGAAGAACTGTTTGAAGATGATTCCCCTCCTGTTCCTCCGTTATGCTCACATCCCGTTACAGATGTCATTATAAGTGATGCGGCGGCAGCCGATAATATAACACTTGATAAATCGAATTTTTTCATTATCATACCTCCAGTATCAAAAACGCAGGACAAAAGTCCTGCATTTTTAATTACGTCAGTTTATTTCCTTTAAATAAAGTGATACTTTACTCTGAACAGCTGCTGCTGCTTCTTTTGCAGTCTGTCCTCCATCAAAGAAGCTATTTACCTGTTCATTAATAATGTCTGTTATGCTTACGTTTGAACTGATCTTCTTATCAGTGGACTTTGCAAGGTCAATTATCATTTGCGCTGATTCTGTATCAATAGGCTTCATTTCTATATATTCACCGTCAGGACCTTCTATCATTCCCTGACTTCCCTGTTTCTGAGCAATACCAATAATTTTATCGAGAGCTGATTTTTTTACAGGGAATGTGTTCACATATTCCTTGTTTAAGCCATCCTGATAATCGTCAAGAAGAAGCTCCCTTACAAATTCCCATGCTCCGTCCTTTTTATCTGATTTTTCCGATATGGCAACAGATGTGCTTGCAGAAACCATCGCGCCGTTTCCTTCACCTGAAACAGACGGAATACCAATAAGCGTTGCAGGCTCGCCTATTGCTCCAAGGAGCATGGAATTATACTGATCAAAACCATTAAGCTCAATTGCTTCAAGAACACACTTTCCGTCATGAAATCTATTTGAATATGATTTATAATCCTCATCGTTTTGCCCATATTTAAAGCCACGAGGATCCATTCCTTCTTCAGGCTCTATTCCGTTTTTGTTAATAAACTCGATAAGCTTTACAAATGTATCATTGTCAAAGTCGCATTTTCCGTCTTTAAAGTTTACAAACTCTGATAAGTTACGTATCAGAAGTGATTCGAGTAATTCCTCCTTTGAGCATTTGTAGAAAATATCTTTATTGTCACGGCTTTCTGTAAATTTGAAGAAGTCATCAAATGACCATCCGGATTTTTTACCGACATCAGCTGTTTTTCCTATCATACTGCTGATAGTGAAGTTTGTAACAAGCTGATACATCTTTCCGTCTACAGTGTAAATATCAAATATATTTTCAAGATAGTCATCCTTTGAAATATCTTCATCCTTATCTATAAGTGCCAATATATCAGTAAACATTCCTTTTGAGGTATATGACTCCATATCGACCTCATAATTACCTATGACAATATCCGGAATATCTCCCTGAGCAATATCTGTATTGAGCTTTTTTGCTCCTGATACATAGCTTGACTCTGTGTATTCAGAGTACTTGCCATAATCATTTATCTGCAGTCTGTACTTATCGCTGTTTTTATTGAATTCCGTTATTTCATCAGCGAGTCCTGAGTACATAACATCAACACCTGCAACGGTTATTATCTGACGGCTCTGAACTTTTTTAAGTGTTTCTTCATCAACTCTGTCAAGGATATATATACTTTGCTTTCCGGTTTCCTGGTCATATGCAGAACAAAGTATTTTATCGTTATTTATAGGGCATATCCTGTCTACAGAAATGTTTATATCAGAGTCAAGCCAGTTTATGATTTCAGTCTGTTTGTCATCGGCAATGTTACATCCATATACTGCATCTGAATTTGAATAATAAAAATCATATTCACCGCTTCCGGTGTAAACAGAATAATAATTACCCATATCAATGTTCTTGAACTTTATTTCTTCTCCGATGCTGTTATTTTCGTAATCAACCTTTACAAATTTCTGTCCGTCCTCGCCCTGATAAGTAACATAATCGTCCTTATCGGTTAATATCACATTTTCAATATAATCCATCTCTTCGTTTTCTATATGTGATTTTAAGGATCCGTCACTGTTTAATACAACAAGACTTACAGAGTTTTTATCCGATTCATAACTATAAGAATTCATTGAAAAATACAGTGTTCCGTCATTCTTTACATATAAGTTCTGAATATACATTTCATCTGAGCCAAGATTAAGGTCATCCATAGAAAATGAGTTTACTTCTTCCCCTTTTTCATCCAGCTGATAAATGAAACGCTTTGATTTATTTATCCAGTTTCCGTCTTCATCCTGATAGCCGTTGTCAATAGTATCAACGTAATAAATACTGCCATCCGGAGCTATATAGGTTCTCTCTATGTATCCTTCAGCTTTTGGAAGCGATATCTGTCCTGTAACCTCTCCTGATTCGTTCATTGTACATATCTGCTGACTGCTGCCTCCGTACATCTGTGTATACATAAAGAGCTCATTTCCGGATGTGCTTGCAGTATAACAGTTCATAAATTCTTCTTCAAGTCCATCTCCGAACTCAATAATCAGCGTTTCCTTACTGTCTGCAAGCGTATATCCATATATGCCGTCATTTTTTCTGAAAATAAAGTCATAATCACCCGCAGCACCGTTTCCTAAAATATATGATGAATCATCACCTTCAAACTCATATCTGTTTATTACAGCACCTGTAGCAGAATCAACTTCGTTTATAAAAAATTTTGAGCCTTTTGAATAGGTAACCATGTCCGCTTCCTGGCTTATAGCAAACAGATTTCCGTTTTTGCCTATAATTGCACTTGAAAAATATCCTGACATATCCGAAAAGTCATCAGTCGAATATTCAACTTCATATGTGGACGATAATTTGTGAAGAGCAATGTTTTGTTCTTCTGATTTAAAGCTTGCAGAAAAAGCATAATAAGAACCTTTGTTGTCAGGCATCACCATCGCAACGCTGGAATTCTCATCAAGAGTAAGCTTTTCATTTATATTTACTGACTCGATAAGTTTAAGACTCTGGTCATATATATCAAGGCTTGAAGTCTGGACCATGGTTGAATAGTTTATTGACATTACACAGAGCTTACCGTCAGCTTCATACATTGATGTTATATAGGAGTCAGTGCCAAGCTCGATTTCTGATATTATCTGATTTGATGTACGATCAATGATGCATAACATGGTTTTATATTCAGCGTTGCTATATGATACATACATCTTGCTGTCTGTCATATAAACAGTATCTATATACTCAGCTTCTATCATGCTAAAATCAATATTCTCAGTTTCTTTTGTCTGGACATTCAGAACCTTTGACATACTTTCAGCTGAAGAGCCTGACATATATCCTGAAACATAAATTTTGTCGTTTGCATATGTTATATTGTCAGGATACTCCATGCCCTCAGGCAGATTTAAGGTTTTTGGTGAATAATAGTTTACTATTTTTCTTGCAATATTTGCCTTTGATGATTTGCCGTCACTGCTTTTGTTATTTGCACAGCCAGATACAGATAAAAGCATAGCTGCCGCAATGAACGAACACAATACTCTTTTTGTTGTACTTAATTTACTCATATTTTTTTTCCTTTCCTTCATAATCTTCATTTACATTAATATAATCGGACATCTTCTTTTTATATGTATACTTATCAGTCAGCTTTTCTATGTAATCCTTCAGATGCCATGTTCTGCCCAGATAAAGCTTTCCTATAAATATAAGCGCCATAATAATAACAGCAGCTCCAGCAATCACTATTGAAATAAATACAAGTGATATTCTTGCAGTCATTATTCTTGCGGCATTTTCCCAGTACGGAAAAACGATCCGCTTTGAAACGGCAAGATTATTGCCGAAGTTCTTGATGTTCTTCCATAACATCGGAGCTGAATACCTGTTCGTATTGTCAATAATTATCATCGGAAGGTTTGCTTCTGCTTTCTTTGCTGCATCATCGGTTGATGCCATCATATTTACACCGTAATATTCAAGAATTATATTTTTAGCATAATTTTCAACCGGGTCAGGAATTACTGCTTCATAGCATGAAAGAGAAGCATTTATTTCTGCTGCTTTCAGAATATCGCTGTGAACATATATTACAGGAGTTTCCGGATAAGCCAGAGATGTGACCTTCTGAGTTTCGTGTCTTACAACTCCGGCAACCTCAAACTCAATACCCGCTGCATAGAATTTCATTCCTACAACATCATCCGAACTGAACAATGCCCATGCAGACTCCTCATCAAGGACCACCCTGTTATCTCTTAGCTCACCTTCATATATATAATTTCCCGATAAAAGCTTAAGCGGATGAAACTCAAAAAAATCTCCTCCCACTCCTATCAGATTAACATCAGACGTGTCTGAAAATTCCTTTTTTTCATTGTCCTCTTCACCTGACATATTGGAAACAGGTGCGCCTCCCATGCCCGGATCCGAAGCTGACATGCCGAAAGCTGTTGTCATGAAAGGAACTGTTGAATATGCATATATCCATACCTCTGCACCTTCTCTGACAGGCTTATATGACTCGGAATCCATTCTCTCATTTATCACAGTTTCAATGTTCTGGGCTTCAGATGTTGAATATGATTTTGTGCCATCTGGATAAAACACTGATATCTGTGCATATTTTGTACCGTCTGATGACCATCTGTATGCCATTGTCTGTGAACTCTGACTTTTTTTCATGGCTGAAAAAATCATAAGCAGTATAAAAAGAATAATCACCGCTGTACAAAATATTATTGCTCTTTTTTTGTTGATTTTTCTTATTATATTTATCATTCGGATTACTCCTCAGCAAGTCTTACCTGATCTCCAGGTGAGAATGGCTTGGATGAAGCTGTAATTATATAATCTGCTGATTCACCAAAATCTCCTGAAACAGCACACTGTGTATCGTCCTCAGCAATTATTGTGACATTTACCTTTTCAACAATATATCTGTTACCAAGAGGAGTACTCTTTGACTTTACTGCATATACAAAGCTTCCGCCGGAATCCTTCTTAACAGCACTCTTTGGTACAACTGAATCAAATGTTGAAGCAGATTCGCCAAGCTCTATCCTTAAGTTCTGTCCTGCTACCACATCATCACCTGAAACAGTAAATGTAATAGTAAACTTTGATGAATCAGCCTTGCTCTTTATTATTGACTTTACTGTTACTTTTGTATTTTCAAAGCCCTGACTTACTACCTTTGCTTCCTTACCCTTTGAAAGAGTTTTGTTCTGATCTGAACTTACATCTGCGGAAGCTGTAAATCCATCATCAGAAATATTGAGTACCATCAGTTTATCATTTTCAACGGTGCTCTGTCCTGCTGAAAAAAGAATTTCCTCAACAACACCGTCAACAGGTGATGTTATCTCTTTTTTTGATTCTTTTGACAAAAGCTCTGTAAGGTCTGCTTCCATACCCTCTATTTTCCTTCTCTGAGCATCAAGATCAAGCTTTGTCTGAGCATCTGTAAGCCTATCGTCCTTTATCTGTTTTTCAAGAGCATGTGTTGCTCCGCTCAGATTATATCTTGCCTCTGATATAGCAGCATCATAATCGATACCCGGTACAGACGGTTCACCCTGACTGTTCTGCAAAGAAGAAAGATCTACATCTATAACATGAAGGTCGGATTCTACTGAAGCTTTGACATCAAGTGCCTTCGTAGCAAGTGCACCTGCTGCATTCTGATACAGAGGAGTTTTTTCATTGAGCTTTTTCTGTACATCCTCAATAGATGTCTTCTGTGCTTTCAGGCTTTCAAGATCTTCCTTTGCATATTTTATTTCCAGTTGCTTACGGGCTATTGTTCCCTCCGAAGCGTTTTCTTTATTCAGCAAATCAAGATCAAGCTCAAGTGTACCGATGTTTTTTTCCATTTCTCTTATTGCTTCATCACCCTTGAAGCTTGCCTGCAGGTTCTGCAGTGATGTATTAAGGGAATCATATTCAGCCTTAATTGAATTGTAGCTGTTAAGCTCTGCATCAATTTTCTGACGTGTGGATGAACTGAGTGATTCATAGGTCTGAGAATCAAGCAGAGCCATATCATTCTGAAGCGTTGCTTTTTTCTGTGTAAGCTCCGCAATACGTGCAGTATTGTCAACATTACCGTTTCCGCCTGATGCTGCATTGTTTTTGTCATTTATTGCTTTGTTAAGAGCATCTCTTGCCCTCTCAACGGCAGTATTCAGTTCATAGTAGTCAGCAGCGGCAGTCATCATTGCTTTTTCATAAAGGATCTTTTCTGCATCTATCTGTGCTGTTAGCTCCTTTGCCTGTGCACTGTCCTTTATTTCTTCAAGATAAAAAAGCACCTGTCCCTCTTTTACATCCTGACCTCTTTTTACCGCTACTCTTTTTATGTCCCTTGGTTCGTCTGATATAATGTCATATGTTTTATTGGCCTCAACAACAATATCAAGATAATAATTCTTTGAAACTGAATCTCTGGAAAGTCTGGAAACCGAAACCTCCGGGAGTGAGTAATTCATAATTGTATTTGAAAAGAATGTGAGCAAAAGCATAACAAGAAGAAAAACAATAATTATATTCTTTATCCATTCTTTTCTGTTTCTAGGCTTTGCTTTTTTTTCTTCACCTTTCATTAACTGTTCTTTATTCATTTTTATATCCTTTCTAAAAAATTTATCCTTTTATTCCGCCTGAATATGTGATACCTTCAACCAGATAGTCCTCGCCGTACAAAAACATAAGCAATGTCGGGATCATATATATTACAGCTACAGCAAACGCAAGTCCGACATCTCCTGAATTTATTTTTGAAAGAAAAACCGACAGAGGATGATAATCACTGTCTGAAAGCATTATAAGAGGCTGTTCTACCATATTCCAGTAATCTATAAAAAGAAGCAGCGTCACTGAAAATATTGCACTTCTTGATAAGGGCAGGCATATCTGTGTAAATATCTGTATTTCACCTGCACCGTCAAGCTTGGCAGCTTCTATATATGATTTCGGTATTCTTCTCATAACCTTTGCAAGCAGGAAAACGCTGAACGGTGCAAAAATACCCGGAAGTATTATAGCCAGACGTGTATCGAGAAGTCCCAGCTTATCCGCAACAAGATAGTTAGGAACAAGCGTTACCTGATACGGCATCAGCATAAGTATTACATACAGAAAAAACAGCATTTCCTTTAATTTTCCCCGGTACCTTGCAAAGCTGTATGCCGCAAGAGAGGCTACAACTATCTGAAAAAGAACTATAGGAACTACAAGTATTACTGAATTCCAGAATTTCATAAGATAGTCAGAGCTTTTAAAAAGTACTGTTTTATACTGTTCAGCTGAAACCTTATCGGGGATAAGCTTAAGGTTCAGTTTATCTGAAATATATGTTTTCTTTCCCTCATCACGGTCAAAGTTACTTATCATAGTACCGTAATTCGCATTTATTTCTTTCTGAGTCATAAATGAATTGGCAATTGTCATTACTGTAGGAAAAAGAAAAACAGCTGCACAAAATATTGCACATACAGTAAGAATAACAGTAACTGTCTTCTGTTTGATCTTCTGTCTTTTTATAGATCCGGGTCTCATTTATTCCACATCCTTTCCGAACCAGTACTCAACAATAAACATTATGCCTATTATCACAACCATAACTAAAGCCATAATAATTGCTGCTGAGGAGAGCTTCTGATATTCCAGCATGTTGAATGTATTGTTCATAAAATGCTGCAGCATGTAGAGTGAATCAAACGGATAATCTCCGGTAAGAAGATATACCTCTCTGAATATCTTGAATGAGTTTATAAGAGATAATATTGTAACGAACAATATTGCAGGAGACAGGTATCTTAGCTTAAGATGAAAGAATTTATAGACAGGTCCCGCTCCCTCAAGAGTAGCGACCTCCATTACATCTCCCGGAATATTCGAAAGGGCTGCAAGGAACAGAATCATGTTGTATCCGAGGTTTTTCCACAAAAACATAACGATTACAACAACCATTCCGCTGCCTGACTTAAGCCAGTCGACCGGTTGTGCGCCTACTATCTCTGTAAGCTGATTTATTGTACCGCTTTTATGAAACAGAACCTGCCATATAAGTACAACCGACGCCGTCGGAACCATGAGAGGACATAGAAACGATGCCCTGAGCTGTGTTTTAAAGGGGATTTTTGTATCAAGCAGCAAAGCCAGAAGCAGTGATAAAACGACTACCAGCGGTACGGCTATAACAGAAAATAAAGCGGTGTTTTTTGATGCCAGCTGAAAAGCTTCATTACGAAATATCTTCGAGAAATTTTCCAGAAACGCAAATTCTGCATTAATTGGATTATCTATCAAAGAATAATAAATAACTACAAAAAAAGGCAGTATAAAAAAAAGAAGAACTCCTATTATACTTGGTGAAATAAACGTAAGCTCTGTAATACGTTCACTTCGCTTCAGCGTCCCGCTCCTTTTTCTCAATACTGTCTTATTCTTTTTTTTCATCTGATTCCTCCTGTTCTTTTCTCTCTTTGTGTACTAATAGAGATAGTACGATAGTTATGTAGTGTTACACATACTATTATCATACTACAGTATACAAACATTGTCAAGACATTTTAATAACAAAGTCTTGTCTTTTTTTGATTTTATTTACTATTTGGACACTATGATTAAGTTATTACTCTGGCGGGTATTTCAACTGAAGCGGTGCCAACCGGGCTTTCCGGCCGGCCTTTGACCTTGGGTATATATACCTACCTTATTCAAATGGCTGAATAGTAACATTTCAATGTTACTATTCAGCCAATATGGTTAAGTTATTAATTTTTTTTGCAGGAATTTCGAGGCAGCACGATTCAACCGGATTTTCCGGTCACCCTGGACCTTCGGTCATATATCCGTAACCTATAAATAAACTCTTAATTATTTTGTAAAATATATTTTTATTAAAAACAAATATGGGCTGTGGTTTTTGCTGCATCCCGTATTTGATCTTAATAAATTAAACCGCTTGGACTTAATACATATTTGCTTTTTTCTGATTTAGGATTAGAAATGAACTGATCAAGTAGCATGTAAAGCATATCTTTTTCAAAAGGCTTTGAAATATATCCGTTCATTCCGCTCTGAATGGCCATCTTCTGATCATCATCTGAAGCATTTGCGGTAAGTGCGATTATCGGTATTGAACATGCATCAGGCTTATCTGAACTGCGTATACATCTTGCAGCCTCATATCCATCCATAAGAGGCATTCTTACATCCATCAGAACCGCATCATATGTATTCGGCGGATTTGAAACAAATGAGTAAACCGCCTGTTTTCCGTTATATGCTACTTCTACTTTAAATCCTACATTTTCAAGAAGTGATTTTGTAAACTCGGCATTAAAGTTATTATCCTCTGCAAGCATTATTTTCTTATCTGAAAAATCAAATGCCCCTGATTTAAGGCAGACAGCTTCACTCACTGCATCCTTTATGCATATACATTTTTTCAGTTCTATTGTAAAGAAAAATGTTGCGCCCTTGTTCTCCTCACTTTCAACCTCCAGTCTTCCTCCCATGAGCTCTACAATGTTTTTGCTTATTGCAAGACCAAGCCCTGTTCCTCCGAAAGCCTTTGTTGTATTGTTTTCGGCCTGTTCAAATGATTCGAATATACGCTTAAGATTCTTTTCTCTTATTCCTATTCCGTTATCTTTAACTGTAAATTTTATTTTTGATCTGTCAATACAGCATTCTGTCTCTTCAATATATATGCTTATATTTCCGCTGAATGGTGTAAACTTCAATGCGTTTCCGGCAAGATTAATAAGCACCTGATTTATTCTGAGCTGGTCACCTATAAAAAGATGGCTTTTATAATCTTTTATTATTTTGAAATCAATACATCTCTGTTCGGCCTGAGGTCTTATCATCAGTTCAAATTCCTCAATAAGATTATTTATATCAAAATTCTCACTCACGATACACATTTTTCCGCTTTCAATTTTCGACATGTCAAGAATGTCATTTACAAGTGAGATTAGATACCTTGTAGAAATATTTATCTTTTCAAGACAGTCACATATCACATCATTTTCAAATTCGTCGTCCTTTTCAATAAAGCAAAGTGCCCTGTCTGTCATTCCTTTTATAGCGTTTATAGGAGTGCGTATCTCATGCGACATACGTGACAGGAACTCTGACTTTGCCTTGCTTGCCAAATCAGCGTTTACCATGTTTATATGTGTAGAAATAATACGTGAAAGCTCTTTTAATGTTATAATCTCGTCAAACTGAAGCTTTCTGTTTTTATCATGAGTTTCAAAAATAAGACAGCCTTTGAATATTCCTTCGTTATATATTGCTGAAAAAATATATTGATTTTTATCGTTTTTTTCAAGTATTTTTCTTAATGATTTTGAAAGCTTCGGCATAATTCTTGATGTTACCTGGAAAATCCCTTCACGTTCGAAATTTTCCAGAAATGCATTATAGTCTTTTCTGCTAAAATCATAAATCTTGTTGAAATCAATCGGTTTACCTTTTTCACACCAGTGATATGTGAATTTGTAAAACATATTATCGTCGTCCATTTCAAAGATTATGATCCTGCTGAAATTAAAGTTTCTCGCAATCTTTGGAAGAAGAAGATTTATTGCACTTTTAAGGTCCTTTGACTTTTCCATGAGTGAGAATGCAAATGAAATAATATTACCGTCCTTCTGAGGATTTATGTCTATAATATCATTTACACCCTTATCAATAATAGTGGCATCCATAACCTTTGAATCCACAAGATGTGAAACCTCCGAATAAAGCAGACTTGAGCCTTTTTTTGTTTTTTTGGCAAACATAAGTGTTTTATATGCATAATCAAAAAGTTCATCGTATTTTTCTGAGTAAAATGTAGTTACAATACCGATGGTGCATGATATACTGATATCTTTTTCCTGTCCGGCATAAATACTGTTTATTCTACGGCTCATTGAGGTTCCGAACGTTTTCAGATATGATCTGTTTGTATTCTTGGTAAATATCATGAACTCGTCTCCGCCGAGTCTTATTATTATATCTGTCGGTCTTATTATAACGCTGAGCTTTTCAGCCACCTCTTCAAGAATGGAATTTCCGAATTCCCTGCCGTAAAGGTTATTTATTTCATAAAAATTATCTACGTCAATAATACAAAGTGCGCATATTTCTTCTTTAGGTTTTATTTTAAGGTACTGTTTTATAAGTCTTTCTCCGCACTCTCTTGAGAAAAGCCCTGTAAGCTTGTCTTTTTCCGTTTCAGAATGTTCAGGATCGCTTTCAGAATCTTTTTTTCTTTCATTATATGTAATTATCATTTTTACTTTTCTGGTATTTACAGAATCATAAAGCTCAACTTCTCCGAAACAAGAAACGGTTATCAGTGTTCTGTCTTTTATAATTATAGGGTGCTTACAGCAAAATTCACCATTTTTTGTTATGTTGTCCCTTACCGATGTTATATAATCAGTATATGTTTCTGTAGGAATCATCCTGCTCATATACAGACCCGTATCGATATCGCTCTGCTTAAATCCGGTTATATCAGTAAAATTTTTATCTATTGCGGATATTTTAAAATTATCATCAATATCTACCTGAAACTTTGCATAGTTTTTTGGTCTGACTGCTGTTTTTTCATTCATAAACATAACTCCCCTGACATATATAACTTTTTATTTTTTTGTATTTTATGCAGAAAGTCCCGCTCTTAATTTTCCATATATATTTTTACTGTTTATAGTTATTATATCATAAAGGAATCAAAATGACAATGCATATTTTATTTTTTAAGCTATTTTTTACGAAAAATAATACAGATTTTATTTTTATAAGTTCAATACGTATATATTTATATAAAAATTAATTCTTTAAATTATACTTTTTTTCTTAATAAAAATCATTTTTTATTGGATAACAGAGCGTGTTTTCGGCAGGATAATCATTTTAAATAAATTATTTACATTACAGTATTTTTTGTATGTTATTCAGAAACGACGCCTGAGTCATTGATTATACAGGGATTTAAATTCACACGAATCGACAGGAATTTCCGGTCGCATCTTTGGACTTCAGGCAAATGTCACTAACTTATGCATTAACTTTTTATCACATTTTTAAGAATATTGACTGTTTGATATTGCATTAAAGCTGATTTTGAGTTATAATAATTTCATATAGTTTTAATTCAACATCAAAACACGATTGGAGAGTTTTATTATGAAAATGGAATGGACATACGTTTGGGCCGTTGTAATAACTGGTTTAGTTGTCGTGTTCATCGGACTGATTCTTCTGATTTTCTTTGTATGGTTATTTGGAAAAGTAATCACCAAAATCGAAAAAAGCAGAATTCCTTTAATGATTAATGACTTTAAAACAAAGAAAGCCAGAAAGCATGAAGAAAAAGAACAAAAGAATAACAAAAATTTCATTGAACAGGAAAAAAATGAACCAAAACAATCTGTTCAGTCCGAATCTTCATCTACAGCAATCCCTGACAACGATGAAGATGAGATAGTAGCTGTTATATCTGCAGCTGTTGCCATGATGAGTGCAAATGACGGAAAGAACTACAAAGTTAAATCCATAAAAAGTGCCCGCAACAAAAGACATTCAGGTGTCTCTGCATGGGGCTCCGCAGGACAGCGTGAAAATACTCAGCCTTTTTAACAACCTGTCTTATTTAATTTTATACGAAAGGATTTTTATCTATGAGTGAAGTTTTAAATATTTTCACAGAAACGATAACGGATCTTGCATCTTCCAGTGGATTTGCCAATCTTAAGCTGGCAAATATCATAATGATACTTGTTTCCTTTTTGTTTATGTATCTCGCTATTGCCAAAGGTTTTGAACCGCTTCTTCTTCTTCCTATTGCATTTGGTATGCTTCTTACAAATTTACCGCTTACAGCAATGTTCACACCGGAGCTTTTTGCAGACCCGGCAAATATTGATTACGGAAAAGTCCTGCATGAAGGCGGCCTGCTTGATATCATCTACCTCGGAGTCAAGCTTCAGCTTTTCCCTCCGCTTATATTCCTTGGAATAGGCGCAATGACAGACTTTGCTCCGCTTATATCAAACCCAAGGAGCTTTCTTCTTGGTGCTGCTGCACAGGCTGGTATCTTCCTTACATTTATCGGTGCTGCTGCACTTCATTTCACACCTGCTGAAGCTGCTTCAATCGCCATTATCGGTGGTGCGGACGGCCCTACATCTATTTATGTTGCCAGCCGACTTCTCAAGGGCGGCGATGCAGTAAATACAGGTACTATTGCGCTCGCAGCATATACGTATATGTCGCTTGTTCCTATTATTCAGCCGCCTATTATGAAGGCACTTACAACAAAGAAAGAACGTCGTGTTGTTATGAAAACACTTCGTACTGTAAGCAGAACAGAAAAAATAATTTTCCCTATTGCCGTTACAGTAATCATCGCACTTCTTGTTCCGTCAGCTGCGCCTCTCGTAGGTATGCTTATGCTTGGCAATCTTCTTAAAGAGAGCGGCGTCTGCGACAGACTTGTAAAAACAGCACAGAATGAACTTATGAACATTGTTACAATATTCCTCGGAGTAACAGTAGGTGCTACAACAACAGCGGACAAGATAATCAATGTTGATTTTTTAAAGGTACTGCTCCTTGGTGTTATCGCATTTATGATTGGTACCGCTGCCGGTGTTCTTTTCGGAAAACTCATGTATATCTTCTCAGGCGGAAAGGTAAATCCTCTTATCGGTTCAGCCGGTGTATCTGCCGTTCCTATGGCAGCACGTGTATCCCAGAAGGTAGGTGCAAAGGAAGACCCTACAAACTTCCTCCTTATGCACGCTATGGGTCCTAACGTAGCCGGAGTTATCGGTTCCGCAGTTGCAGCAGGTGTTCTGCTTAGTGTAGTAAAATAAAATTCTTATTATTAAAAAAATTCACTGTTAAATTTAACAGTGAATTTTTTATTTTATAAAGTTTAAATAATATTATTAATATAATGAATTTGTCTCTGCCTGTGTTGTTGTAATACCTGCAGTTGTTGTCCTGACAGAATCTTCAGAATAATTTGTTGGGCTTAATGTACATATTGTTACTATAAATCCGTCTGAGTTATTACCTGAGACTGTATATGATCTGTCGTTTGGAACAGGTACTGTTGTTGCATCTCCTTCTGCCGGAATATAATATATCTCATAATGATATCCATACTGGTCATATTCCAGATGTTCATAGCCAAAAACATATTTTTTAAGATCATTAATATATTCTTCCAGAGTAAAGTTGTTATCATGCATAATAAATGAATGCGGTATCCCTACATATCTGAAATGCCACGGTTCATAGCTTACGCCTGTAACATCCTCCTTATCCTCAGGATATCTGACAATGAAGCCGTATTTGTAGCAGTTTTCGTTTATCCATGCATAATCACCTGTACCGTCATACTTTGTTATCTTTGAGCTGTCACTTACGAGCGTAAAATCAATAGCATATCCTGTATGATGTTCTGTAAATCCCGGTGCAAAAGAATTTTCAGAGTTTATAACCCCTTCGCCATCGTTATTATAAATACTCTCCTGTGCATCAAATGAACGTAATGCTGATGTAATTGTAACATCATTATGCTTATAAAGCTCGTAAAAATCAGTCATCATTTTATTCAGCGGTGACATAATTGATTTTTGAGCTTCGTTTGTATTATATGAAAGCTTGTAACATGACGTATCCATTTCATCATACATTCTGACTATTGTTTCAGAAGGGTCATGGTTAGTATACTCATTATCCTTGTTTATAAGAACTAATTCTCCAACGCCAAGATCGTCCTTGGTTTTTGTAAGCTTATAGTATTTTGTCTCGTCGATTTCTGCTTTTACATATGATGAAGAAAGGTTATTTCCTGTCTGGACAGGAGCAGTTATAGGAGGTACTGACGTTATAATGCCTTCATCGCTTTCGACTGTAATTATTTTATCAACATCCTGATCTGCATGTTTTTTTGCAGCGTTTCTTTTTAACGAATCAAAACCAAATATAAGAACTATCAGCAACGCAGCTACTCCGATTATTCTTGAATAGCTTATACGTCTGTTATGCATTATATCACGCTCCTTACTATTATAATTTTATACTTAATACTTATAAAAGTCAACAGTATATATTATTTTTGTATTTTAGAAATAAAAAATAGTTGCTATTCAGCCACTACGGTTAAGTTATTTGTTTTGCTGGGATTTCGACTCGGCACGATTCGACCGGGCTTTCCGGTCGCGCCTTTAACCTTCAGTTATGTATCCTATATATGGGATTTCTCTGTATTTTCCGTCATAATCCATGCCATATCCAACGACAAAAATGTCATCAATTTCAAACCCGACATAATCCGCACTGACGTCTGAAGTTCTTCTTTCTTTTTTATTGAGAAATGTACATACCTTTAAGGAATTCGGTTTCTGAAGATTATATTTTTCAATAAGTGCCTTAAGTGTTGTACCGGTATCAACAATATCCTCAATAATAAGAACATCACATCCGGATACATCAACATCTGCACCATAGCTTATGTTTACATTTCCGGTGGACTGTGTCCCCTGATATGATTTTGCCTTTATACAGTTAAGATTGCAGGGAACTGAAATTTCACGGAGTAAATCTGCGGTAAAAAATATAGAACCGTTGAGTATACATAACACAAGGAGCTGTTTTTTATCTGAATAATCAGCTGAAATTTTTCTTCCCAGTTCATTTACTCTTTCTGCTATCTGATCTCTTGAAAAAAGCTGTTCTATTTTCATTTTATATTTCCTTATTGTAATTATTTGCAGACATCGCTGCTGCATTTTTTAAATATGGCTTGTCTTTTTTAATGTGAAAGGCAGAGATGTCGATTCTACAGAATCGACCAGGCTTTGCGGTCGCCTGGACTTCGCTCACATATCCGACT
Organism: Bacillota bacterium; assembly: GCA_023458875.1. Taxonomy (GTDB): domain Bacteria; phylum Bacillota; class Clostridia; order Oscillospirales; family Ruminococcaceae; genus HUN007. The sequence goes on from JAEWXO010000095.1 coordinate 55,501, forward strand.
CACTTTATTACTTTTTTAGTTACAACCATTCCAGCATGGTCAGCATATACGACAGCATATAGTCATATGCCTTTTCTGAAAGATGTATTCCGTCTCCGCTTGAAAAGGAAGAAATAAGACAGTTATATTCATTTTTAAGATATTGTGCTGAGTTTATAAAATAAACATTTTTGTTTCTGATTTTTATAGCCATCTTACGTAGTGCTTCATTGTACTTATCAATTTTTTCATTCTGGGTAAAATCATTATCACTTGTAATCGGTGTTATCGCAGTTACAATTATAGTTGAATCAGGCGTTACCTTAAGTATCTCATCTATGTTCTCTTCGTACACTTTTGTAAAGTCATCCTCAGAGAGAATATTTATATCATTCATTCCGAGAGAAATAAATATATATTCGGGCATTTTACGTTCAAGAATATCAAGAAGCTCCAATGAATAGCCCTGATAGCTGTACGTGTATGTAAAAAGATTTCTTGCGCCGACTGAGCCGACTGCAAGAACATTATCAGCCTTCATTCTGCCGTATACACTGTACCCCTTTGTTATAGAGTCACCTATTATGACTATATTGTCGAGATACTCCTTGTCTACAAGTGAAATATCATCCGGTTTGAAATCAACATCTATAAGATCAAGATTGTTATGGTCGGTATATTGCTGATTTTTATCAGTTGCAGCCGTCTCCGTAACCTGGAAATCAGATGTGTCGATATTAGGAACAATCATAGGTGTTCCTGTAGTATTGTTTTTTTGCGTGCTTGTATTTTTGTCATTTTCGCTGTCATTATTACAAAATCTGAAGAAAATAATTATTATCATTACAAGCGCCGTAATTACGAAAACCGGGCGCCGTTTATTACGTTTCATACATTCACCTGCTCTGCAGTTATTCATACAATTTATACACTTATTATTTTAATACTATAAATATCAACTGTCAAGTATATTTATTCATAATTATATTACATACTATTTACAGTTCATTTACAAAGTACATAAAACCAGGTTTTAAGATTTTCCCTTTACTTATTTGCATCCTATAATACAAAATATCTGAATCATCCCTAAAAAAATAAAATGCACCGGAATTATTCCGGTACATAATCATACATCCCGATATGCCTTTTTTATGTATTATAATAAAATAAATCTGTAAAAATATTCAAAATACAATTATTTTGTCAGGGCAAAATAAACGAGTACCAGTATTCCGAGTACAATTCTATACCATCCGAATATCTTGAAATTATGTTTCTTTATATAGCTCATTAAGAATTTAATTACTATTACAGATACTAAAAATGCAACAACCATTGCAACAAGAAGAGTTACTATCTGAGCTCCTGTAAAGTCAAATCCGAACTTTACTATTTTCAGAAGACTCGCGCCGAACATAACAGGAATAGCAAGGAAAAAGGTAAACTCCGCGATTACTTCTCTTGAAACCCCTATTGCAAGACCACCCATTATTGTAGCACCAGATCTTGAGGTACCCGGGAAAACAGCAGCAAGCAGCTGAAATACTCCGACCAGAAACGCGTCCTTATATGTAATTTCTTCGAGACTTTTAACTCTTGAATTATGGTTTTTATTTTTATTTTCAAGTAAAATAAATATGATACCTACGACAATAAGAACTATTGCAACAATAGCAGCCTTATAAAAAAGCTTGTCAAAAACATCTTCAAACAACAACCCTATCACAGCTGCTGGAATACATGCCACAAGTATCTTAAACCATAACGTGAATATATCCTTTTTTATAACCGGTTTTTCTTTAAACGAAAACGGAAAAATCTGTTTCCAGAACAACACAACTACAGCCATAATAGCACCAAGCTGAATAACAACATCAAACATTTCTTTAAATTCTTCTGACTGATCAAGCCGTATAAATTCGTCAAGCAAAATAAGATGTCCTGTACTGCTGATAGGAAGCCACTCTGTTATACCCTCTACGATACCAAACAAAACGGCTTTTATGATTTCAATAAACTCCATATATGCACTCTTCCTTTACAAATATTTTTTCATATTTCCCTCATAAATAATATTAACATATTTTCTCATATTTGTCACTAAGTATTTTAAAACTTATTTCAGCAGATTACTGAACGCCACTATCATAGGCATAGTCGCTATCGATAACAGCGTAGTCACAGCAAATATCTCTGAGCTGTAAACATAATTTTTATCATATTTAAGGCAGAAAAGTGTTGCCATTGCAGCAGTAGGTGCAGACATTGCAACAATTACTGTAAGCATAGGCTCTTCGCTTACATTTAACAGTCTGAAAAGAACTACTATTATAGCAGGAATTATTATTAATCTGATAGCCGAAACAAAATATATTCTTGGTTTTTTAACCGCAGAAATAATATTTACCTGTGCTATTGAACAGCCTGCAACGAGCATTGCAAGTGGTGTATTCAGGTCACTTATATAGACAAGTGCTTTCATAGGAATACTTTCAGCAATTATCTCTGTCATTTCAGAAGAAACAAATGCACGGAGGAGGAATGAGACAAGTCCCAGGAATATTGCAATAACAGAAGGAGACTTGAATGCCGAAACAATATTTTTTAAGCTCTTTACACCTGACATCTGAATAACTCCATGTGTCCATGCAAGAAGATTAAATACTGTTATAAATGCCGTAAGATAAAAAACTCCATCAAGCCCGAGCAGAGCATTGACAAGCGGTATCCCCATAAATCCGCAGTTTGAATAAACACTTGAAAACCTCTCAATGTCATATTCTCTTCCATCTTTTTTACGTATCAGCAGATATGATAATGCTATAGCCAATAAAAATGCAACAACAGAAAGCACAAACGAAAGCAGCAGCCCATTCAGCAGCCTCTTATCAAATTCACGCTGATAAGAAACAAATATAACAACAGGATTTACTACCTGCAATATAATATTTGACATCTCCTTTGAACCCTTTACTGATACAAGCTTCAGCTTAAAGCAAAGTATTCCCGCCAATATAATAAGAAACATAATAACTGCCTGATTAAAAATAGTCAACGTTAAATTAATAAAAATCACCCTCAAAATTATTTAAAAATCCTTCATGCCACTAACACAGCAAACGTATATACCCGAAGGTCAAAGGCGCGACCGGAAAGCCTGGTCGACTCCGCAGAGTCTAACCCCCTGCTCAACTCATACCGAGTCGAAACATTCACCATTCCCCATCCTTCAACATAAGATATTATATAATTACCTGTATACAAATATACCCGAAACCCGAACAATGGAGGCTCACTATGAATAAGACATTTTTTGTTGCAGGCGGTGACCTGCGTCAGATCTACGCAGCTGAAAAACTTGCCGAAAACTTCTCAGTATATGTGACCGGGTTTGACCGGAACATAATAATACCTGAAAGTATAAATATAATAGATAACATATCATCCATACCGGAACGTGCAGATTATCTGCTGCTTCCTATGCCCGTATCCACAGACGGAATAACCCTCAACGCGCCGTACTGCAAAAGCAGTATACCGATAAATAATCTGACCTCCGCAATAAAAGAAAACGGAACAGTATTCGGAGGAAAAATAGAATATGATATTAAAAACATATTTACATCCTCAAATCTTGAAGTTTCCGACTATCTTAACCGTGAAGAATTCAGCGTACTCAATGCTGTCCCAACAGCTGAAGGTGCCATACAGATAGCATTTGAAGAGCTTGCAACAACAATTTACGGTTCCGAGGTACTTGTAATGGGGTTTGGAAGAATTTCGAAAATACTTATTAAAATTCTTAATTCTCTCGGTGCAAACGTTACGGTAACAGCACGAAAATATTATGATCTTACCTGGGCTGAAATAAACGGCTGCAAGACAATCCACATTTCCGATCTTGACAAATCCGTAAACTCGTTTAATATTATTTTCAACACCATTCCATGCGTCATACTTAATGATATAATATTAAAAAAAATAAAAAAAGACTGTCTTGTAATCGACCTTGCCTCAAAGCCGGGCGGTGTTGATTTCAAAGCCGCATCAGAGCTTGGAGTCAAGGTTGTATGGGCATTGGGTCTTCCGGGAAAGGTTGCGCCTATAAGTGCCGGAAGAATAATTGCCGATACAGTAATGAACATTTTATCAGAAAGGGGGCTGACGTATGAATAAAATCAGCGGCCTTAAAGTAGGCTTTGTTATTACCGGTTCTTTTTGCACATTTTCAAGAGCACTCGAACAAATGCAGGTATTAAAGGATCTCGGTGCGGAAATTATACCGGTAATGTCGGAAAGAAGCAGTTCCATAGATACAAGATTCGGCACGGCAAACGAACATATTGAAAAAATAAAGCAGATAAGCGGCAAAGATATCATCTTTACCATTGACGCTGCCGAACCGATAGGCCCGAAAAATTACACGGACATACTGCTCGTAGCACCATGCACCGGAAATACCCTTGCCAAGCTTGCCTACAGCATCACTGACAGTGCCGCCACAATGGCCGTAAAGTCACATCTGAGAAATTCACGCCCGGTCGTAATAAATCTCGCAACCAACGATGCTCTTGCCGGTTCATTAAAAAACATAGGTTTTCTAATGAACACCAGAAATTATTATTTCGTCCCGTTTTCACAGGACGACAGCACCAAAAAGCCGACATCACTCATTTCAGATTTTAAGCTTATTCCCGAAACACTTCTATCAGCTTTAAACGGAAAACAGCTTCAGCCTGTCATTTTGTGAGTATAATAACAACATTCAGTCTTTTAATTCTATCACAAATTACTATGAAAATCAATAACAGAAAAATAACAATTGTTATATACCCGAGTGCGCAGAGCTTTCCGGTCGACTCGCGCAGAGTCGAAACCCCTGCTAAATTAACCGCGGTCTCTAAATGCTAACGTATGTGCCCGAAGTTCCAGGGTGACCGGAAAGTCCTGGCCGACTCCGCAGAGTCGAAGTCCATGAACAAATTAATAACTTTCTAAATAATAACGAAAAACCACCTTTACATTCTGAAGTTAATATCAGAATGTAAAGGTGTCTTTCATTTACAAATCCTGCAGATCCGCAGCAGTCATATCATTCTCTATATTATCTCTTGCAAGATCATTATCAATAACCGGATATACATCTGATATAGGATCTTCTTCTGTTATAGGATCTTTCTCAGAATGAGATCCCCCGTGATAAACCTTTTGTGAGGGAGAGTGTGTTCCGGCTATAATAGGATTTGCGCTTTTATTTCCATGCTTTGCTTTTCCCTGAATTTCAGGAACCGGCGCTACATCGTTTTTTTGTTTTTTTTCAGTAATTTCGGGGCGTTTCATACCCTGTTTGGCCATATTAATCACCTCGGAGATATTATGCCCTGTTTTGATTTAAAAACTCATGGCTGAAAAAAATTTATCGTTTTTTTAAAGATACTTATCATCTGTATTTTCGGAAACTTATAGAATTGGGACATGACTTCCGTAGGTGACTATTGTTTTATTATTGTATCTCAGCAAAATACAGCTTCATTTTATTGTATATTATCTGTCTTAATTCTTCATCAGAAATATCAGGATTCTGATAAATCTCATCGTATATCATATTAGTCAGTTTTTGATATAATATAGAATCAATAAAGCTTCCTTCCATGAAAGAATCAAATTTTTCTTTAATATCACCAGGTACTTCTGAATTAGTATTCAGTGATTTTAATGCGTATAATTCTTCAGTGTTTTTCCAAGAGATTTATAGCATGCTTTAATAAATTCCCAGGCAGCATCTTTATTTTCGCAATTATCCATAATTGAAAAGCTTATCTGAGGAGATACGAGTCCCATGTGAAATTTTTTTTCGTCACTATTATTGATGATTGTCTCACCTTACGGAAGAACACCCATCTTACATGATTTACGACCATCATTAAGTTCTATTCCTGTATCGGTAATGTTTCCGTTATCAAAAGTTTTTACAGTACGCTTTTCTTCAAAAATTCCTTCAACATATACTATGTCATTCTGAACGAAACAATCATCTATCCTGTCTGCTTTAATTTCATATACAATTTCATTATTCTGATCAGGAATAAATACCGCATTATATTTTCCAAAGGAATTGCTCAGATATGCGGTACATCCATATTTCCCCATGAAACAGGCGAAAATGCTGTTCTCTTTAAAATCGTCAGATTTTATTATCAATTCTGTTTTATCGTCATAAAAAGCTGATATTCCTTCAGAATTTGAGAAAATAATTTTATCTGATTCTGTAATACCATAGACCTCATCACAGTTCTGAATTTCTGTCATGCTAACAATACTACCGTTTTTGTCAAGCTCATCAACCGGATATTTTCCGGATTCTTTTCCAATAAGAATAATATTTCCTTTGCTGCCTATAAAAATATCATCAACACTCTCAGAAATGATTTTATTTTTTCTCCGACAAACATTACTTCTGTCGTCGGATTATTACTTTTTTCAGAAAGGACGCAATATATTTCGTTTTCAGGAGACGCTGTTATCATATATGGTTTAAAAGTTACTTCATTTGATTCATAAGCAGCATCAACACTTTCTTCATAAACCAGTTTATCAGAATAAACCTCAATCTTTGCTGAAGGCGAATCCGTATTCAGTATATAAATTTTATCACGGACTTCAAAGTCCTGAGGATAAAAATCAAGTTCGGTTTTTTCTATCTGACTTCCGTTCTGGTCATAGTAACACCCTGGGTGTAAATACTATTTCAGCCGAAACTGTCATGCGTGCTGTTGCCGATTGTAGCCTTCGCTGAACTTAAAAACAGAGATTGTCTCCAGATGATCTCTGTTTACTTTTTGTATACCG